>JAHEEZ010000320.1 GCA_024640445.1 Acidobacteriota bacterium
CGCGGACGAAGACGGGTTTATAGAAGTGGACATTACCGCAAACATTGATGAGGCGCTGCTGAAGCGCTTGGAGAAGATCAAGTCTGAGATCATAAGCGTCTATCCGCAATACAGAAGTATAAGGGCGCGGATGCTGATCGGTGAGATCGAGGCGGTTGCTTCGATGGATCAGGTGATCTTCATTCAACCGAAGTTGGAAGCGACGACCAATCGAATTGGAAATGGAGTTCCGGTAAGATCGTTCGATCCGAATGAAGAGACTACACGAGGAGCAGCACCGCCAAAAAAAGAAAAAGCCCCGTTGATCATTGGTAAGAAGCGGGGCTTAGGTCTCTTGCAGACGTCTCAATACGTAGGCAGATTACTTCCGACTCTCATATCGAATCGAAGGTCCCTTTTAGCCGGAAGCGTTACCACCCAAGGTGATGTCACGCATCGAGCTGCGCTTGCGCGGGCCATTGCTGGTGTGGATGGCACGGGAATCAAGATCGGGGTTCTCTCGGACGGGGTTAACACTCTGGCGGCCAGACAGGCAACCGGCGACCTGCCGGCGACCGTTACAGTACTTCCAGGGCAGGCGGGATCAGGTGATGAAGGGACGGCAATGCTGGAGATAGTTCACGATATTGCTCCCGGCGCCGACCTCTACTTTGCTACCGCGTTTGGCGGGATAGCGAGTTTCGCGCAAAACATCAAAGACCTGAGAACAGCGGGCTGTGACATCATCATCGACGACGTGTCGTACTTCGTCGAGACACCGTTTCAGAATGGTCAGGGTCCGGCTGTCATTTCGCCTTCGAATGCCGGAATCGTGGTCCAGGCGGTCAATGAAGTGACTGCAGCGGGCGCATTGTTCTTTTCCTCGGCCGCAAATTCCGGCAATAAGAACGACGGGACCTCGGGAGCCTGGGAAGGAGATTTTGTGAACGGCGGTGCGGCAGGAGGGCCATTGACAGGCGCGGGGACGCTGCATGATTTTGGCGGAACAACCCAGAATCCATTGACGGTCGGAGGGACTGTATTTCTTAAGTGGTCGGATCCGCTGGGTGGCTCCGGAAATGACTATGACCTTTATGCCTTGAATTCTGCCGGAACAGGCATTGCGAACGCATCTACTAATGTCCAGAATGGAAATGATGATCCGTACGAGTCCGTCGGAAACCGCTCGGCGGGACAGCAGCTTGTGATCGCAAAATGGTCCGGCGCGGACCGCTTTCTGCACCTCAATTCCGGCAGCGGCCAGTTGACCAATTCGACCGCCGGGGTGATCTACGGTCATAACGGTGGCTTAAACACCATCAGTGTTGCCGCGACGCCGTCGGGACCGGCGAGTTTCGGCGCCGCGATAGGTCCGTATCCGTTTGCACACAGTTCGATAAACGTCGTGGAGACCTTCAGTTCTGACGGGCCGCGCCGGATCTTTTATGATGCCGACGGAACGCAGATCACCCCGGGGAATGTGTCGTCAACAGGCGGTCAGCTCCTCCAGAAACCCGACATCACGGCCGCCGACGGCACGTCGACGACCACTCCAGGCTTTTTAACTTTCTTTGGGACCTCTGCCGCGGCTCCGCACGCCGGTGCTCTAATGGCGCTGCTGAAGCAAGCAAGCCCGGCGTCAACAAGCATTCAGCTCTACAATGCGATGGCAAGTTCGGCGATCGATATTGAGGCGGCAGGGCTCGACAGGGATTCCGGGGCGGGGATCTTTATGCCGCTGCGCGCGATGGCCTCTCTGGGTGTTTCAGGTCCGGCGGTGCTCGACAATGGAACGATCTCAGCGACCGAGAATAACGGCAACGGCCGCCTCGAACCCGGGGAAACCGCGCTTCTGACGATCCCCCTGAGCAATCTGGGCCTTTCGAACGCGACCGGGATCTCAGCAACTCTGACCACATCCACGACCGGGGTGACCATCGTTACCGGACTCGCTCCTGCGGCTCTATCTTACCCAAACCTTCCGGCGGCAACCGGAACAGGAACCAGCACTCAGCCATTCGAAATAGCTATCGCCGATACTTTTCCCTGCGGCGGCATCATCGGTCTGACGTTGACAGTAAGCTACACCGGCGGTTCGACTGCACAACAGGTGTTCAACTACAGCCTGAATACCGGAGCTCCCTCAACGTCGACCACGACCCTGGATGCTGTGGTCCCGGCTACCGGATTCGGTTACACGGCTGTCACCGGGACACAAACGGGACGGCTGGTACGAAACGGAACGGCCAGCAGCTGTGCCGCGGCCAAGACGTCACCGGGATTGCAGGATGCCGCACCAAACCGGCGATTTGACGCATACACTTATACAGCGTCAACGACGGGATGTGTGACCGTTTCACTTACGACAGGCGGAACAACCCTGTTCTCAGCGGCTTACAACGGTTCGGGATTTATCAGTACAAATCCGTCCACGAACTATCTTGCTGATGCGGGTATTTCAGGAACTGTGACACAGTACTCCTTTAATGTTACGGCGGGCCAACAGTTCACCGTGGTCGTTCATGAGGTTGTCGCCGGAGGCGGCATTGGCGCAAACTACACTCTGTCTGTCAGCGGGCCTATCGCGGGAACCTGTTTCGCTCCGACCGCAGGCGGCGCCCAGATCAGCGGACGGGTGTTCTCGGACAGCGGAAGACCTTTGTCGAATGCCGTCGTGACTGTTACGGGTTCATCCGGTGTTCCCCTCAGCGCGAGGACAAATCCTTTTGGCCAATATCTGATCCAGGATGTTCCTGTTGGAGAACCGTATCTCATCGAGATCAATGCGAAGGGCCTGACCTTTGCTCCACAGGTAGTCACCGTTTCCGAAGATATCAGTAGTCTGGACTTCTATCCGAATCCCTAGGAACTGCCGGGGATCGCAGGTACACTTTCCCGGTGTTGACTCGTCACCGAAGACGTCTTCGCAGATCTGTATGGGTTTGAATGCGATTCACAAGACGGGAATTTCGCATCGCGATCAGAAACCCGCGAGGCACAGATTGGCCCGCAGCGTTTCTTCCGATGGCGCCGTTCCGCCGGTCTGGCCGGGATTGCAATAGGCTGAGCAAAAGTGGAAACTCTGTGGAAACCCATATGACCAGGCTATTTCCGAAAGATGAATTTGTGATCCGATCTCTGGGTGCGCCGTAACGGCCGACGGTCAGCGTTTCCTGATCAATTCGCCCGTCAAGACAGCTCGCGAGGTGCCGTTCACTGTGGTCCTGAACTTGACCTCAACTCTCAAGAAATAGCTTACTTAACCGACAGGATCGGGGAGAGATCGAATGAGGCCGCAGAAGAAGATCTTATGAAACGATGCCCTGAATGCAGGCGGGATTATCACGACGACACGCTCTTGTATTGTCTCGACGACGGCAGCGCTCTGCTCGAGGGGCCGGCGAGCGAGTCCGGAGTGGATGTCGAACCGGCGACAGCGATCCTGCCCGATACCGCGACCTCGAGCGAGGCGGAGACTCGAGCGCAGCTGCACACAACCGAAAAGACGGCGGTGCTGCCGTCCAACGGGCTTGCCGGCGCGGAAAAACCCGGTTCGACAAAAAAACTGGGACTTGCTGCGGCAGGAATACTTCTTATCGGCCTCACAGCCGGTGGCTGGTACTTCTTTGGTGGAAAGCTCTTCTCAAAACCGATGCCGTTCGCAAAGATCAGTTCGGAGGAACTCTTCACAGGCAACAGCATCCTCTTTCACGTGCTTTCCCCGGACGGGAAACTGGTCGCCTACTACAGGAGGGAGGTAAAGGACGGGAAAGACACCAAGATGGTGGT
>JAHEEZ010000321.1 GCA_024640445.1 Acidobacteriota bacterium
ACGTAGCTCGATAAGTATCCGGGTGCCTTCTCCGATCTCAGACTCAATCTTTATCTCGCCCCCGAGAAGGCTCACTCTCTGAATAATACTCTGAAGGCCGAAACCGCCATCGGACGCGGGCGTTTCAAAAGCATGGTCCGTTGAGAAGCCCTTCCCGAAGTCCTGGATCACTATCTTGACCGTGTCGTCGTACCGATTTACATTCAGCACGCCCCTGGGGCTTTCCGAATGCTTGAGAATGTTGTTCAAGCACTCCTGGACGACCCTGTAAATACTCACTTCAGATTCTTCCGGGAACATCCCGTCCACATCGTCAATACTCTGTTCGAAGACTACGCCGGTGGAGCTTTCTATCTGCTCTATCATATTGCGAAGGGACGCGGAGAGGCCAAATCGCCTCAGGTTTTGGGGTGAAAGGTTCCGGACTATGGCGCGAGTTTCATCAAGAGCGTTTGCGGATGTTTCTGAGATCTTTTTCAGTTGATCTTTTAACTCCAGTTCATTAAGTCTTTCACTCAACGCCATCTCAGCCCAATTTCTTATCAACAGAAGATGCTGGCCCAGGTCATCGTGCAATTCAGCCGATATTCTACCTCTTTCGGATTCATGCGCGTTAATTAGTCTTTTCGAGAAGTCCTCCTGGCGACGCTGGCGCGCTTGCAATTGCCTCAGGCGTATTTGGTACGCGGCGAATCCTGCCGCGGCGACCGCTATGAAAGCCAGGGAGAAGAACCACCAGGTTTGCCAAAAGCTCTTCGCCACTCTGATCGAAAGGCTCTCCGTGTTTTCACTCCAGATGCCGCCGGCGCTGAGAGCCTTGACTCGGAACGTATAATTTCCTGATGGAAGATAAGGATAGAATGCCGTGCGGCGGTTGCCCGCATCTATCCACTCTGTGTCCAGTCCCTCCAGTTTATAGTAAAATCGGACCCCCTCCGGTTTCGTGTAGCTGAGGCCAGTGTAATTGATCTCCAGATTCTTCGTATCGGTACCGACATCTATCTGTTTCGGCAGCCTCAGCATCAGCGGCGATTTCACCTCTTCAGATGAATCTACCGATCCTGCGTTCTCGATGATGACTTTTGGCGGAACTGTCTCTTTCAGAAGCGGGTTGATGATAACCACGTCCTTTATCATCGGGAACCATAGCCTTCCGTCACTTGTTCTGTATCCTGCGGGCTGATGTCCCCCGTTAGCCTCGCCGGTTGCCATCCCATCGGAAATCCCAAAAACGGCACCGGCAATCGTCGATTGTTTTCGGTCAGCGACACTGTTCATCTCTTCCCGGCTGACCGACATGACACCAAGATTGCCGAGGATCCAGAAGCGGTTCTCACCGTCCAAAAGGATCCGAGACACAAAATTGTCCAAGAGCCCGTTTATTGAAGAGACTGACCGAATCTTACCGTTCTTGAGCCGATCGATCCCGCCGCCATATGTCCCGAACCACACAGATCCATCTTTATCTTCCAGGATTTCGCGAACATATTCTCCGGAAAGGCCTTCCGCGGCAGTGAAGTTCTCAAACCTGCCATTCGCCAATCTGCTGGCTCCCCCCATCGTACCGATCCAGATTGCGCCGTCACGGGTCTGGGTAATGTAATGGACGCTGTTGTTTACGAGCCCCTGCGCTGTCGTAAAATGTGTCACGTTTGAGCGTCCGTACCTCCATAGACCATTCTCACCTCCGATCCATAGCGAGCGATCTTTGTCGAAGAACAACGAAAAGAGACTCTCGCCCTTAAATTCCGGAACCGGAACAAGAGCATTCCTCTCACGGTAATAGAGGCCCCGCGTTCCACCAAGCCAAAGCGTATTGTCCTTGTCAACGGCGAGAGTCTTGACTACAGGAAGATAGGTAGATCGCCTTTGCTGTTCATATATCGTTACTTTCCCATTGTCGATCGCAAAAAGCTCAGTCCCTCCAAGCCATACCGTCCCGGTCTTGTCTTCGATCACGGAATAGACATTCGTGATCTCGGAACCCAGCATGCGGCTCACCAGTTCGATCGACCGAGGGGTCATTCTCACAAGTCCGTCAGCCTGCGTCGCGAGCCAGATGTTTCCTTCCCGGTCAAAAAGGAACTGGCGTGTACCGCTTTCGACGAATCCCGAAATGTCGTGCAGAATTGTCTTGTTTGGCCTAAATTCAAACAGCTGGCCGGCCTGCTGGAACCAGAAGTTGCCTTTGTTGCCTGCGACAGCGTAACCCGAAAGATGGACTCGGATGTCCAAAGGAAGTACCTGTCGGTAGCCCCGGTCATCGCCGAACCCAAGGGTCGTCTGGCCGCCTACAAGCATCTGTCCGTCTTCCTTGAATTTCACCTTCTGTACCGAATCTTGCGCTGGGTAGCCGCTTCCAAGCCAAGGCGAAAGACGGTCTCCATCGATAAAAAAAAGCTTCCCTTCGATAGGCACCCAGACCCTTTTCTGCGGATCGACGCTGAAACCGTAGGTGTGTCCCCTCGAGAGAAGCGATCCCGATTCCATTATCACCGACCCGCGATGATCGATCGGATATCTCTCCAGACCCGTGTCGGATGAAATGAAGAAGTTTCCGTTGCCATCCTCCTGAAACCCCCAGACGGTCCTTCTTTCGAAGTGCAGTTTCGAGATGAATTCCTCAAACCTGCCGTCTGAAAGTATGTATACCTCACCGGTTTCGGACCCGATCCAGAGTTTCCCGAAGGAATCTTCATAGAGGGAGAGGATCCGGTTGCTCTTGAGGATCGGCATATTAACTGAATCAAAAACCGTGAACTTGATGCCGTCAAACCTCGCCAATCCGCCAAATGTGCCAACCCAGATGTATCCATCACGGGTCTGGACTATCGATGTCACGGTGTTCTGGGGCAATCCGTTTTCGGTGGTCCACTTCCGGATCAGAAAATCATCGGGTTCTTTCTTTACAGTGATCTCTTCACCGAAGCACGATCCGGCAAGAAGCCAGAGGGCGGCGAAAAGCAGCAGACTCCTTCTAATGAATGAGTGAGAAGCGATCATAAACAGGTCTTCAGAGCGGTACCCAAATGGGTAGTTTACCGGACGGAAATGCGGTTGAACCGTTGCAGATTATCATCCGTCATTATATTCCGGTCAAATGATTACCTCTTTGTTGGAGGCCTGCACCGTCAGGTCCAGTAGTTCCTGTCGAGCGAACGATAGTTTATCGCCTCGCTGATATGCGGCGGCGTGATCGACCCCAGCCCCTCAAGGTCGGCGATCGTCCTTGCCACTTTGAGGATGCGGTCGTGCGCCCTGGCGGAGAGACCCTGTTTCAGCATCGCCGTCTCAAGCATCGATTCACTCTCATTGTCGAGCGCGCAGTGTTTCCTGATGTGCCTCGGCTGCATTGCGGAGTTCGAATAGACACCTGCTCCCTTGAACCTTTCAAGCTGGATCTTTCGCGCGCGGACGACGCGCTCGCGGATCGTCTCGGACGTGTCGCCTTCCGGCACGCCTCGGCCGCGAAGTTCCTTGAACTTCACTGCGGGAACGTCGACGTGGATGTCGATGCGGTCCATCAACGGCCCCGATATCCTCCCGACATATCTCTGGATCTGGAACGGATTGCAATGGCATTCCCTGGTCGATCCGTGATAGCCGCACGGGCAGGGATTCATCGAGGCGACCAGCGTAAAACTGGCGGGGAACGTCAGGCTAAGCGCTGCGCGGGAAATAGTGACCTCTTTGTCCTCGAGAGGCTGGCGAAGGACTTCGAGCGCGGTCCGCTCGAACTCGGGAAGTTCATCGAGAAAGAGGACG
>JAHEEZ010000322.1 GCA_024640445.1 Acidobacteriota bacterium
AGGGAATGATCGCGCGGGAGCCGTTCAATGAATGGAATGCCGCTCGCGGCAATGGCGGGGGTGACGCGGTCACCTACGATGTCGCCGACAGGCTCGATACCGAAGCCGCAGCGATCGCCGAACGCATGATCTCGGATCACGAAAGGGGCGTCGCCTTCAGGGACCAGGCGGTGATCTGCAGGACCCACGGACAGCTCGCCGCGATCGGCGGCGTCCTCACTGAAAAGGGAATTCCCGTCTTTTATCTCGGTCAACTTTTCGAGCGGGCGGAAGTGCGCGACCTTCTTTCATTCCTCGATCTGGCTTCCGCGAAGAACGCCCACGCGGTTCTGCGGGTAGGCGATTTCCCCGAATACGGTCTCTCGGTCGGAGACATGTTCTCGATCATCACCATCGCCGAAGACAGGCAGACAGGATTGGGTGAAATAGACCCGGATGACGAACAACTTCACCTGAGCGACGCCGCGCGCGCCGGTCTTCGAAAGCTGAAGGAGCAGATCGGGCACGAACAGCGGACTTCGGCATACGGCCTGTTGTCAGACTACCTGTTCACACGAAGTGACTACCTAAGGAGCCTCTTGAACGGGGATTCGGTCGCCGACAAGCAGAAACTCATTGCCATCTATCAGCTGGTCAGTTTCGCGTCCTCGTTGGAGGGCAGGTTCCTGGACTCCACAAATCCGATCGCCGATTTTCTCGCTTACATAAAACGGCTCGTGCTCTTCCGCGAACAGAAGAATCTTGCCGAGATCCCGGCAGCGGCATCAGGACTCGACGCCGTGCGGCTCTTGACGGTGCACGGAGCGAAGGGTCTGGAATTCGGCTCCGTCTATTTGCCATATCTCGCGGCCGGAAAAATGCCGGGAAATTATCGCGGAGAGAAATGCCCGACACCGCCGGGACTCAGGGGCGACCCGAAGGAAGATCACCTGGAAGAAGAGGAATGCCTGTTCTTCGTCGCGCTCTCAAGGGCACGGGACCGGCTTCATCTTTCCAGGTCGATCAATTACAGCGAAAACCGCCCGAGCAAGGAATCGCCATTCCTGTGCGCGATCGAAAGTCGTTTGCCGGAGGCAAGGACCATCACTTCCGAGAGGGAAAGTGCGGAAACACCGGTGATGCCGCCTGAGGCGTACACAAGGCGCGAGTTCTATGCCGCGGAGTTGGACCGTTATCTCGATTGCGCGAAGCAATACTATTACCGATATGAAGCCGGGCTAAAGACAGGCGACAACAGGACCGCCTACCAAAAGCTCCACGGAATCGTGTTCGAGACGCTTCGAGAAGTTCAGGACTCGCAGATCGGGCAGCCGGAAGTCGCTGCGTTTGCCAGGGACACAATGGAGCGGCTGTGGACCGAGGCGGAACTGGACAGCCATCCGTACGCGCGTCTTTACAGGGAGAAGGCTGAATACCTGCTCCAACGCGTGATCGAGCGTTTCGGGCGTCCGGAAGGCACCATCAAGCGAAAAACGATCCGTGTTCCGCTCTCGAACGGAGGTGTAAAGGTATCGGCTGACTCGATCGAAGAGATCGGTGCGGAAGGCTCGATGCGCGTGATCGCGCGGAGCGTGAAGACCGGCAAACAGCCAAAGTCGGTTGATACGAAGGATGCCGACGCGGTATTGCTGAAGGCGCTCAAGAACGAGTATCCCGAAGCCGAGGTATCGGTCGCAAAGGTGTTCCTTTCAGATGATACGGAACACACACAGAATATCTCCGACAAGGTGATCGCAAACCGTCTCGCGAAGTACGAAGGCGCGATAGACGGCATAAATCGCGGCGAGTTCGATCCGGACCCGAGCGACTTCAAATGCCCCACCTGCGCGTATTATTTCATTTGCCAGAAGAAGGAGACGGGGCATTGATCGTTGATCGAAGATTTCTGTCTTCTGACTTCCTGAGATCGACAAACTAAAGTGTGTCGAACGACCGGTCTCCTGTCTCCTGTCTCCTGTCTCCTTGAAGGAGCCCGCGCTGACGCCTGGGCTACTGACACCTTCGCTTCGCTCAGGGGCAGGGACAAGCCCTGCCCCTACGATCCCCCTGACACTTTCGCCTCGCTCACGGGCAGGGACAAGCCCTGCCCCTACGATCCCCCCCCCCTGACGCCTGACTCCTCAAGCTCACGGGCAGGGACAAGCCCTGCCCCTACGGTCCATACTGTCTCCTGTCTCCTTGAAGGAGCCCGCGCTGACGCTTGGGCTACTGACACTTTCGCTTCGCTCACGGGCAGGGACAAGCCCTGCCCCTACGATCCCCCCCCCCTGACGCCTGACTCCTCAAGCTCACGGGCAGGGACAAGCCCTGCCCCTACGGTCCATACTGTCTCCTGTCTCCTTTTTTCTTCTTCCGCTTCTCCCTCCCAACGGCCATTTAATTCTCAGTACCGAAAGTAAAGGAGGAGGATCAATGGCGCTAACAAGAAGAACATTCAACGAAATGCTGGAGGGTCTTGAGGAAAACCACTCAAGGACACTGATGGGGCGCGCGCGAAGGGCTAACCGCATAGCGAAGTCCGTCCACGGCAGAAGCCGAAGAAACGCTTACGAAGTGAAAGCGAGGGCGCTCTATTTCCTTGTAAAGCACATGCCGGAACGGACCGAGATCCGGAAGGACATCGTGCTGACGGATTTTGTGGTCGTCGAGCTGAAAGGTACGAACCGCGGCCTGCATTTTCCGGCCGCCCGCCTGGCGTAATTATCGGGGGAAATTGGACACAGATGAACTCTGATGAATATGGGAGATGATCCGCGTTCTCCGCGAAGATCCGCGGCCCGAATCCTAAATGTGGGAAGGAAACAGACACAGATCAACACGGATGAAGATAGGTAAGGGAAAAGGATGAGAAAAGGGAACAATACGCCGATTTACGCGCCCCAACAAGCCTTTCCCAGGAATCATCGGTATTCATCCGTGTCCGTTTTCTTCCGAACGTGAACTTATGGAGAGATTTATATGAACATTCTGAACGACTTCGTCGCCGGTCTTAAATTTGGCGACACGCAACAATACGGCCGGCTCACCATCAGGCCTGTCATCGCCGAAGGCGACTTCGCGCTTCCGTTTCTCACGCTTGAGGAAGCGCTCACCAAGGACGTTATCGAGATAACAGAAACACACGAAGCGGGCTCCGTGCCGGAGCTGCTTGTGAAAAACAAGGGCGACGTGGACGTGATCCTGATCGAAGGCGAAACGCTGGAAGGCGCCAAGCAGAACCGCATGGTCAACACGACAACGATCGTGCCCGCCGAAGGCGAGATCGTGCTGCCGGTGACCTGCGTCGAGCGCGGCCGATGGAGCTACAGGTCCAGGAATTTTACATCGGGGGGGAAGGTCGCGTACCAAAGCGTTCGCGCCGCGAGTCACAAGGCGGTATCTTTCCGGCTTGCGCATTTCGACAGGGCCGATTCCGACCAAAGCGAGGTCTGGGGACACATCGACGAGAAACTTAGCCGCATGAAAGTCGACAGCCCGACCGAAGCGGCCGCTGATATCGATGAAGCGGTTATGCGATGCGTGGCGGCTTCACCCGAGGGTCCGGTTTTCGAAAAGATCCGGCACATCGAGAACCAGGTCGGCTTCCTCGCATTCATAGGCGAGGGTTTCGCCGGCGGCGACCTGTTCGGTTCTTCAGAGCTTTGCAAGAAGCAGCTGGAAAAACTCGCTCGCGGCTATTTGATCGATTCCGAGGACCCGGGAATCAGCTTCCCGGAAATTGGTGAATTGGAGATCATGAAAGAGGTCGGCA
>JAHEEZ010000323.1 GCA_024640445.1 Acidobacteriota bacterium
ACGGAAGGCCCCTTTTCTTTTGCGGCGGATTCGACAAACTTCAAAAAGAAGAACGTAACCACAGATAAATGGGATGGACACAGATTACGCTTCCGATCAGCCGTCTTACCCAAATCCGCGAGATCCGCGTGATCCGCGGCAGGTCCCTTTTCTTTTGCGGCGAATTCGACAAACTTCAAAAAGAAGAACCTGACCACAGATAAATGGGATGGACAGAAATTACGCTTCGGATCAGCCGTCCTAGTTCCCGGTCTTTTTCGAAGTGCGGTCGATCGGCTTCGGACGGGGCACCGGCTTGAAGGCCTTCGTCTTGAGAAGCTGCATCGCCTCTTCCACCGCCCTTTCGATCTGAGGATCTCGGCCGGCCAGCACCTCTTTCGCCGTGTACGCCACGGAAATGTCCGGCGAAACGCCTATGTTCTCGACGTCCCATTCGCCCTGCAGATTGTAGAAAGCGAGGTTCGGAGCCGTAATCCCGCCCCCGTCGATCGTTGACGGAAAACCAAGTGTTCCGACCAGACCGCCCCAGGTGCGGGTCCCGACCAGGGGACCGATCTTGCGGAGTTTGAACATGAAGGGCAGTGCGTCGCCGCCGGAGCCGGCAGATTCGTTTATCAGCATCACCTTTGGCCCGTAAATGCCCGCGATCGGAGATGTGGACGGTTCGCCGTCACGGAGCGCGAAGAATCCCATCAGCTTCCGGTCAAGTTCGTTCACGATGTAATCGGCTACCATTCCGCCCTGGTTGTATCGCTCGTCGATCACCGCACCCTGCTTTTCCTGCTGAGCATAGAAATAGCGTGTGAAGTATGTGTAACCCGCACCGCCTGTGTTTGGCAGCCACACATATGCGAGTTTGCCGCCGGACAATTTATCCACCATTCGGCGGTTGTCCTCGACCCAGGCACGTGTCCGAAGGGCGTTCTCGCTGGGAACGGGTACGACCGTTACAAGCCTTGGATCATCGCCGGAAGGTGAACTGCTCACCTTTATCACCGTCTGCTTGCCCGCGGTCCCTTCGAACAAGCTGTAAGGATTCGTTGGAGGTACGACCTCTCTGCCGTTTACTTCCAGAAGATAGTCGCCCACTTTCACATCGACGCCGGGCGCGCTCAGAGGCGCGCTGAGCCCCGGATTCCAGTTCTCACCGTCGAAGATGCGTTTGATCCGGTATCGTCCGTTCTCGACGGCAAGGTCCGCGCCGAGCATTCCTACCTGAACTGGATCGTCGGTCGGCACGTCGCCGCTGCCGTTAAGGTACGAGTGGCCAACGGTCAATTCGCCGCCCATCATCGCGATGATGTACGAGAGGTCGGCGCGATGCCCGACATCAGCGAGCAGCGGAAGATACTTCTCATATATAGCGTTCCAGTCAGCTCCGTGCATCTCGGAATCGTAAAAATACTCGCGCTGAATACGCCACGTTTCCCTGTATATGTCTGCCCACTCCTCTTTGGGGTCAACCTTCATTTCAAGGTTCGAAACGTTCAGGGCTCCATCGCCCGGCTTTGCGGGAGCGGCGGTTCCGACGATGCCCCAGCGAGGACCCGCCCGGTACAGGAGCTTGTTACCGTCCGCCGAGACCGAATAGTTCGCGACACCCTCAAGGAAAGGCATCGACTTCCTGTCTTTCAGCTGATATTTGTGTAATCGCGGACCTCCGCCGCCGGGTGACGGCATCTCGACATAGAAGAAGCTATCAGCGGGACCGGCTGACAGGCCGGCGTAATTCCCGGCCGGAATGTTTATCGAGATTATTCTGTGTCGAATGCCCTCGATGTCGATCCTGGTCTTGGAGGCATCCTCTTTGGCGGCCTTTCCGTCGGCCGGCTTCGGACTCTCTTTCTTTTCCTCTTTCGGGACGGTCTTTTCCTCTTTCGGCGGGGCCGGTTTTTCCTCGTCCGATTCCGGAAGAAACGGGGAAGGATCTGCGGAGCTCAGGACCGCGAGGTACACCGCCCTTCTGACCGGCCGGTCAAGTGAACTCATCTCGAGCCAGCTGGTGCTGGGACCAAAATCCGTGGAGGAAAGGAAGTAGAGATATTTTCCGCCGGCGTCGAATGCCGGAGAGACGGAATCGGCCATCCCGTCGGTAATCTGGAACGCCTTCTTGTCGACGAGTGAATAAAGGAAGATGGCGCGCAGGCGGCTCGGGAGATTCTTCGAATACACGATCCATTTGGAATCGGGAGACCACGAGGGGTTGAAACTGCGGAACGGGTCAGGATTGCGGTCCGTGTCAATTTTCTCGGCGGCCCCGCTTGCGGCGTCTATTGTCCAAAGGTTTCGGTGATTGTCCTCGATCAGGATCTTGCTGTTGTCGGGCGACCAAGCCGGCTCCAAATAGAAACCGGTCGTCGGAAGCTTGATCTCCCTGGTCGGCTTCAGCCCTGAAGGTTCACCCAGCACCAGGCGGTATTCCCCGGATGAATCTGAAAGCCACGCGATCTTCGAGCCGTCCGGGGACCAAGCCGGGCTCCGGTCATGGGCGCCCGAACTCTGAGTCAGGTTCCTGGGGTCGCCTTTTTCCGCCGGGACCGTGAATATCTCGCCTCGCGCTTCCAATACGGCGCGTGCGCCGGTCGGTGAGAGTCCGGCATTCCGGATCATTCCCGCCACTTTCTTGAACTGCGGGCGCGCCCACGGCAGATCGCCAGAGATATCGATACGCAACTGCGAGGACTTTCCGGTTTTCACGTCAAGCAGATGAATGAAACCGGCCTGCTCGTACACCACCGCATCCTTGCCCGCGCCCGCGTTCATCACGTCAAAATCCGTATGGTTCGTGAGCTGGGTGACCTGGCCGGAGCCGATCTTGAAGGAAAAAATGTTGGCCGTGTGGTTACGGTCCGAGATGAAGTAGATCGTATCGCCGATCCACATCGGGTAACTATCATTGCTGTTATTCCATGGGACCGTCTCCACTGAAGCATCCGAGAGGTTCATCACCGAGATCGGGTGAGTGCGGCCGCCCCTGTAATGCCGCCAGAAACTGGCCTCAAGCCATCCTGGAAAGAACGTTGTAGTTAACTCTTCGAATGCCAGGCTCTTTCCGTCGGGCGAGAATGAACCGGTCGCGGCTCTCGGCGGCGGGAGCTGTTCCGGCAGCCCTCCCCCGACTCCGATCGACCAAAGCTGAAAATAGGCCTCCTGGGGCGCGCTCGTCCTGACGGTCGAAAAGATAACCCGGCTGCCGTCGGGGCTCCATCCCCGGACCCTGTCATCCGCCGGATGATACGTCAGTCGCACGGGATTACCTCCCGCTGACGGCATCAGGTAAACGTCGGTGTTGCCTCCCACCGTTGCCGTGAAAGCTATCTGCGATCCGTCAGGTGAAAAGTGCGGGTCGCTTTCAACGCCCGGCGTGGAAGTCAAACGCCTTGCCCTGCCGCCGGCCCTGGGAACGCTCCAAAGGTCGCCCGCGTAATCGAACACAACAGAATCGCCGTTGACGTCCGGATGCCTCAGAAGCCGTGTTCCCTGCGCCGCCAGAAAACCGGGAATTGCGAGGAGAACCAATATTGCCAGGGTAAGATGCCGTATTCTCATTTATTTTCACTGTTTGCGAGGTTCCGGGCACAGCCCGGGCCCTGCTATTGTTGCCGATGAATGATGCGGAAAAGAAAGAACCGTAAAACCGAACTTGCCATTCTGTCCGGAAGGCGCCTTTCGAACCGGACGGTTCGATCCGGGCGCAACTTAACTTCGCCGGTTAATTGATCTGTTTCCGGGACAGTATATGCAGATTC
>JAHEEZ010000085.1 GCA_024640445.1 Acidobacteriota bacterium
GACCGCGGCGGTCGCCGCGATCAGGGCGATCGTGCACGCAAGCCCGCCTTCAAGGCCGTAATCTCCTCCCGTCAGCCAGATCGGTCCTTTGTCCAACTCTTTCAATATCGGCGCCGCCGCCAGTTCCTTCAACCCGCTCACCTCTATCCCAAACACGGCCCCAAGAACGAAATTCCAGGCGAAATGCAGACCTATCGGGAGCCAGAGCGTGCGTGTCTTCAGGTATGCGGCGCCTAGCCAGATCCCCGCAAGCGCCGTGTTCACGAACGAGAAATATCCCGAATCCGGATTTCCTATGTGACCTGAGGCGAAAATGAGCGAGGTGAGGAGGATCGCCACTATCGCAAGGTTCGATCTGACGAAGGTCTGAAAGATGTATCCCCTGACAAGCACTTCCTCGAACGCGGCGCCGATAGTGAACACCACGATAGACAGACCCGCGCTTCGGGCGATCGCAGCCGTCGCCGCTTCGGCGTTATACGAAAATCCAAGCCCGCCAAAACTCATCGCAACCAGCACGGCTACGACGACCGCAAGCGAACCGAGAAGTATTCCGGCAGCGAGATCTTTCAGCCAGCCCTTTGTAAACCAGATCCCGAGTCCCCGGAACGGGACCCGGTCCAGATATTTTCCGCAAAGCCAGCCAACCAGAACCGCAGCGGCAAGCGAAACCGTCGTGGACACGATGGTCGCAGCCAGAGGGTCCTTCTTCTGTTCGTAACCAAGCGCATTGAAGACGGGCGCGACGACCAGGACCATCAAAGTGGCGGCAAAGAAGAACAACAGTACAAAGAGAGTAAAACGCCATCCGGAACGCAGCCTTCCGTATTCGTCAAAAAGGATAGTGTTCATAGCCCGCAATCTTACAGCATTCCGCCGGAGGCGCCGAATCCACAAGCCGTTTGGTGGCCGTTGGTTGTGCTAAACTTACGCAACGCAATGAGTCCCGAAATCAGTGAAAAAAGGCCCGGGAAAAGGAAACCGCCGTGGTTGCTCGGCGGGTTCGTGCTGTTGCTGCTTACACTTCTGGTACTGCTTCAGTCCTCGAACCTCTGGAAGACGCTTTCCGTCTCGACCGCAAGCGACACTGTCCTGCTGTACGCGCTTTCGTCCCTCAACTTCATCGCGTTCGTCATCTTCTCGTTCATTCTCATCCGGAGTCTCTTAAAGCTGAGGCAGGAGCGTAAAGCGCTTCAGCTTGGTTCAAAGATCAAGACCCGCCTTCTGGTATATTTTTTCGCCGTCAGTCTCTTGCCGATCGTCGCTATGGCGGTCTTCTCGTATCTGTTCATGAACAGGGCGCTTGAGCGCTGGTTCTCTCAGATGCCCGAGAACGTGATCCGCGCTGCGGGACAACTCGAAAAGCAGTCTGCGGAAGCGGAAAGAAAGCGGCTCGCCGAGATTGCCGGGGTCACGCAGGTAATGGTCGGTGGAGACGCTTTGTACCCTGAAGATATCGCGACAATTCAAGAAGCCGGCGGCTTCGCGGGTGTCGAGTACCTGGATCCTTCCGGCAAGGTAATCAGTGCGATATTTCCAAAGGGCGTGGACAAGAAAGAGCTTGATCAATTGCTTATTTTGATACGCGATCGAAAATATGAGGCTCCTGAACTTTCGGACGGCCTCGGTTACGACGCCGCGGTTGCGAGGCTTCCGGAAGGAAGAATGCTCGTAATGATCACGCCGGCCGTTCGCGAGATCGGAGCGCCGAGAACCTTCGAAGAGTCCCTGAGGGAATTCGACAGGCTAAAGTCGCAGCAGTCAAACGTTCGACAGATAGGTATCACGACGCTCGGGCTGCTAACGTTCCTTTTGATCTTCGCGTCTTCCTGGACCGCTTTCTATATCGCCAAAGGGCTTACCCGTCCGATCCGGGCTCTCGCGGAAGGTGCCAAGGAGATCGCCGACGGCAATCTCGGTTACAAGGTCGAAGTGCCCGCTGAGGACGAACTGGAATTGCTGGTTAACGCCTTCAACGAGATGTCCGCAAAGTTGGGTGAGAACTCGGAGGAACTTAGCGAGAGACGTAAGTATATTGAGACCATACTCCAGTCTTTGTCGACCGGAGTCATTTCGTTCGACGGATCGAACAAGGTGACCACGATCAACAAAGCGGCGCTTCAGATGCTTCGCCTCGAGGAAACCGATCTCCACCACACGGGGTTCGATAAGATGTTCAATCCGCAGAACACCCAAATACTTGAACGGCTTCTCGGGCGCGCAAAGCGGACCGGGCAGGCAGCTGAACAGACCGTCCTTCGGCGCGAATACGCTGACGGAAGCTCGGATTCGGGTGACGGACTTACGGTCGCGCTCACAGCCCGTGCACTGCCGGATGATAACGGAGCTGTTCTTGTTATCGAAGACCTCTCTGAGCTGATCGCCGCCCAAAGGGCTTCCGCCTGGCAGGAGGTCGCCCGGCGGATGGCTCACGAGATAAAGAACCCGCTCACACCTATACAGTTGTCAGCCGAACGAATCGCGAAAAGGCTCGACAAGGATCTTGAATCCGCGGCGGATACTGTCCCGGTGTCGTCACGCGATGACCGCAGGAGCACATCAAAGGTCGTTCGCGAAGGCACTTCAACGATCCTTCGAGAGGTCGCGTCTTTGAAGACGATGGTCGACGAATTTTCCCGATTCGCGCGCCTGCCGGATGTGATTCTCGAGCCCGGCGATCTTAATGAGCTCCTCAAACAGGTCGCTCTGCTTTACGAGGACCGCGCGGCGGACGTTGAGCTTAGGCTCGATCTCGCCGAGGATCTGCCTGAGGCGATGCTCGACGATGAACAGATAAAGAGAGTGTTCGTCAATCTGATCGATAATTCGCTCGAGGCGTTTGAAGATTCCGACGGAGAGAGATCGATCGTGATAGCGACGCGGCATGACAGAGGACGTGATCTGGTGGTCGCGGAGGTGTCCGACACTGGCAAGGGCATCTCGCCCGCCGATTTTCAAAGACTGTTTCAACCCTACTTTTCGACCAAGGGAAGAGGTACGGGCCTCGGACTCGCGATTGTCCAGAGGATAGTGAGCGAGCACGGCGGCAGGATCAGGGCATCGCAAAATCAACCGCATGGTGCGAAGTTCTTCATAGAATTGCAGTCGGTGAACCGCAATGGCGATAGCTGAAGCGGTTCTGAACGGTTTTGAATCTGCACGCCGTCCGTTTAGAATCGTGCTTTGCCCGGATTGCGGGCTGCACCGTACGGCGGATCATAACAAATGACATCGAACTCGGTATTGGTAGTTGACGACGAGCCGGGAATTCGCTCGACGCTGAAGGACGTCCTTGAAGACGAGGGCTATGAGGTGGTGTGCGCAGCCTCGGGCGAGGAATGTCTGAGGCTGACGGAATCCGACCGGTTCGGCTGCATACTTCTGGACATATGGCTTCCGGGGATCGACGGCCTTGAAACACTTGAGAAACTGCGCGCCCTGGGTCACGAAGACGCGGTGATAATGATCTCCGGGCACGGAAACATCGAAACGGCTGTGAACGCCACGAAGCTGGGCGCCTTCGATTTCATAGAAAAACCTTTGTCGCTTGAAAAAACGGTCCTCACCGTTCGGAACGCCATCCGTCAGCAGGAGCTTGAACGGCTTTCTTCGAACCTGTCCGAGAAAATAGGTCAGGATTACGAGATGGTTGGTGGATCCGTCGCGATGCGCGCGCTCCGTAAGCAGATCGCGATCGTGGCGCCGACCGACGGAAGGGTGCTGCTCTCAGGAGAATCAGGCACCGGGAAGGAACTTGTCGCCCGTGCGATACACGCATCTTCACGAAGGAGCAGGCTTCCGTTCGTGGAAATAAATTCCGCGGCGATCCCGGAAGAGCTCGTCGAAAGCGAGTTGTTTGGTCATTCGAAGGGCGCATTTTCCGGCGCAACCAAGGCAAAGAAAGGAAAATTCGAGATCGCTGACGGCGCGACGCTCTTTCTGGACGAGATCGGAGATATGTCGGCGAAGGTCCAGGCAAAGATGCTGCGAGTTCTTGAGGAGCAGCGCTTTGAGCCGGTCGGGAGCAACACTCCTGTAAATGTTGACGTCCGGGTGATCTCTGCGACAAACCAGCGGCTGGACGACCTAATTGAAAGCGGCCGGTTTCGATCCGACCTCTTTTACAGGTTGAATGTCATTCCGTTTCAGATACCGCCGCTCCGCGAACGTGTCGAGGACATACCCGCGCTCGCGGAACATTTCAACAAAAGATATTCCGGGGAATACGGCAAGCCCTTGAAGGTATTCTCAGACGATGCGCTTGAATCGATGATGAACTACACCTGGCCTGGCAACGTCAGGGAGCTTCGGAATACGATCGAACGGGTGGTGATCATGAACCGCAAGCGAAAGATCACCGCGGGAGACCTGCCTGAATTCAGCTCTGCTGAGGAACGGTCGGCATCGACCTACAGGTTCCCGAGTTTCAAGGACGCGACCGACGCGTACCAGAGAGAGTTTATCCTCCACAAGCTGGCCGAAGCCGAGGGCAACGTCACGAAGGCGGCGGAATCGATGGGAGTCGATCGCAGCCATCTTTACAGACGCATGAAGAGCCTAGGCATTCAGGTTCGGGACTGATCGGTCCCGATCGTTCTAATCGATAGAGAATACAGGAGTCAAATTATGAAAACGTTTCTGAAAACTGCCGCGCTGACAGCGGTCTTGTGCATTTCGGCGGTCGGTGTGCTGGCCCAGGACAAAGCGCCTGCGGGCGCCCGAGGAGAGATACTTGGCCAGATCGACGGTCTTGCGAAGAAGTATGTCGGGCTTGCTGAAGCGATGCCTCAGGATAAGTATGGCTGGAGGCCCGGCGAAGGAGTGCGTTCGGTCAGCGAGGTGTTCATGCACGTCGCGGGAGCGAATTTCGGCCTTCCTAACTTCATCGGTGTGAAGCCTCCCGCAGGCCTGCCTGAAGGCATGGACAAGATCGCCGACAAAAAGGAAGTTGTGAAGCAGCTGACAGCATCGTTTGAGTTTCTGCGGAACGCCATTGTGAACATGCCGGACGCCGATCTTGAGAAGACATCCAAGATGTTCGGAGCGGACAGGACATATCGCGAGATCGGTTTCTTTATGGCGGGACATCTTCACGAACATCTGGGTCAGTTGATCGCGTACGCCCGTATGAACGGCGTAGTTCCGCCCTGGAGCAACTAAGGTTCTGGTAGTGGTTATTTCAACCGCAAAGGCGCAGAGACGCAGAGGAAGTAAGGGAAGTGTTCGGGAGTAAACAATGCTCTCCTGCAAGGGTGTCCAACCCCTTATTTTCTCAGCGTGTCTGCGCCTCTGCGGTTAGTTTTTTATGTCTGCGAATGCCCACCCATGAATGGGTGGGCTAAACATTTTACCGTTTCTGCGGAATCTCCTCGCCTTCCGCAAAGAACTCCAGCGAATCCGAATTGATACAGTATCTTTGACCAGTCGGTGGCGGACCATCGGGGAAGACGTGTCCCTGGTGGCCGTCACATCTGGCGCAGCGCGTTTCCGTCCGGACCATCCCGAACTTCGTGTCGCGTATGTGCCTGATGTGGTCCGGATCTATCGACTCCCAGAACGAAGCCCAACCTGTTCCGGACGTGAATTTCGAAGACGAGTGGAACAGAGGAAGTCCGCATAGGCGGCAGGCGTATGTGCCGGCTTCCTTGTTGTCCAGCAGGCTTCCGCAGAACGGCGCTTCCGTCCCGTGCTCAAGCAGAATGTGGTACTGCTCTGGCGTCAGGTCCTGCGCGAGGCGCTCCCTGTCCTCGTCGCCAAGAGGTGTTATGTCATATCCCGATTCGGAGGTGACTTTCTCTTCTTGTTTTGCCGTTTCCATAAGATACTCCTGAAAAACTAATCTAGCTTACCGAACTTCTCCTCGATCTTGTCCGCGAGCTTCTCCAGACGGCGGAGCACTTTTGCGAACTCGCCCAACCTCCTGAACACAGCTGTCGAACGCAGCCACTCCCGGTTGTCGAACCCGGGGATTCCGGAGATGACCTTGCCATCCGGTACATCGTGCGAGGTCGCCGACTTGGCTGTAAGGACGGCATCGTCGCCGACTTTCAAATGTCCGGCAATACCCACCTGGCCGGCGAGTATCACGCGCTTTCCGATATGCGAGCTTCCTGCAAGTCCCGTCTGCGAACAGATCAGAGTGTCCTCATCAACCGTGCAGGAGTGGCCTATCTGGACAAGGTTGTCGATCTTGGCTCCGCGTTTAATACGGCTCTCGCCGACCGATGCGCAGTCTATTGCGGTGTTCGCGCCGATCTCGACATCATCTTCCAGCACCACACGTCCGACCTGCGGGATCTTCAGCCATTTCTTTTCCGGCGTTCTGGCGTATCCGAATCCGTCGCATCCGATCGTCGAATTGTTGTGGATGATGCAGTTCGCGCCGAGCTCGCAATCTTCCCGTACAGAAACTCCGGAATGCAGCACGGTGTTCTCTCCGATACTCACGTTTGCGTAGATCGTGACGTTTGGGTGGATCCGGACTCCTTTCGAGATCCGGCTCCCGGCGCCAATGACGACGTTTGCCCCGATCTCGACCTCGTCGGCTACTTCCGCCGAAGGATCGATCACAGCGGTAGGATGGACAAAATGGATGATAGCCGGTTCGGGGTGGAAGGCGCGGAGCGCAAGCGTATATGAAACGTAAGCGTCTTCAGAGCGCAAGACGGCGATGTCGCCGCGCGATATTTCCACGCCTTCTGATACGAAGATCGCGCCCGCCTTGGTGGAAGCCACCTGGGGGGTGTATTTCGGGTTGGCGAGAAAAGTCACTTCGCCTTCGCCGGCGATATCCAGACCGGCAGCGCCATTGATCTCGAGCGTTTCGTCGCCGGATTCTATCCGCGCGCCCGCTGCTTCTGCAAGTTCAGCTAGTTTCATAACACCCCAATGCAAGTCGGCCAGGCAAGGCAGTAGATTCTAAATCCAATACACGATAGTCCCAAGTTCCCTCATCTAGAGAAGATTAACGGGATCGACCTCCGTGTGGACGATCCTCATTTCGCAGCCGTTTTTTTCAGCGAGTTCCAGGGCGGCGTTGAGAGTCTTTCTAAGCACGTTGCGATTCGCCGATCGCACGATTATCTGAAGCCTGTACTCCCCTTTGATCTTCGAGAGCGCCGCGGGGGCGGGACCCAGCGTGGAACATTTCCTTTCAGGATCCACCGACGCGAACGCCTTGCGGAGTTTGCCCGCGGTCTCCGCCGCAAACCGGATATCCGCGTGCTTGACTAGGATCGAAGCCATTGCCGTGAACGGAGGATAGTTAAGCCTGCGGCGATAAACGATCTCGTCCTCGTAAAACGCCTCGTATGATTGCTCCTTCGCGTGAAGCAATGCGTAATGTGTTGGATGAAAGGTCTGAATAATGACCCGGCCGGGCCGGTCTCCGCGGCCGGCGCGTCCCGCAACCTGTGTCAGGAGCTGAAAAGTGCGCTCCGCCGAGCGGAAATCCGGAAGCGCGAGGCCGGCATCCACGGACACGACTCCGACCAGCGTTACGTTCGGGAAATCGTGTCCCTTCGCGAGCATCTGGGTCCCGGTCAGCATATCGATCTTCCGTTCACTGAAATCGTGCAGAAGCTTTTCGAGCTGTTTCCGCTTTCGCGTGCTGTCCCTGTCCACGCGCGCGATCTTTAGAGTAGGGAACTCGGTTCTAAGAAGCTTTTCAAGCTGTTCAGTGCCCTCGCCCAGGAAATAAAGAAACCTGCTTTCACATTCCGGACAGGCTGTAGGCGTGCGAAGTCTGTAATTGCAGTAATGGCATACAAGCCGGTCGATCCCTTTGTGAAAGGTGAGCGTGATGTCGCAATTCTTGCACTTGATAGTCTCCCCGCAGGAGCGGCAGAGGACGAACTGCGAAAAGCCCCTTCGGTTGAGCAGGATAATCGATTGTTCGCCTTTCGCGTGGGTCTCGGCGATTGCTTCCCGCAGGGCCGGTGCGAGCACCGGATCGGAACCTTCCTCGGAGAATGTCTCCCGGAGGTCGACGATCTCCGCCTGCGCGAGCGGGCGATCCCCGATCCGGTCAGGAAGCTCAAGCAGTTCGTACTTGCCGGAAGTCGCGTTGAAATACGATTCGAGGGCCGGTGTCGCCGATCCGAGGACGGCGACCGCCCCGGCCATTTTGGCTCGTACGACTGCAACATCGCGCCCGTGGTAGAAAGGCATTTCGTGTTGACGGTAGGACGGATCGTGCTCTTCATCTACCACGATCAGGCCAATGTTCTCAAGCGGCGCGAACACCGCGGAACGCGTGCCGATCACGATCCTCGCATCTCCGTCACGGATCCTACGCCATTCGTCGTAGCGCTCGCCTCTGGAGAGCGACGAATGCAGGATCGCCACTTCATCACCGAAAACGGCGCGAAGACGTTTTGAGAAGACCGGCGTAAGCGCGATCTCAGGCACGAGCATCAGCGAAGACTTGCCCATTTCAAGCGCGCTTTTCATCGCGCGCATATAGACCTCGGTCTTTCCGCTTCCTGTTATTCCGTGCAAGAGGAAGGTCTTAAAGCCGCTTTCATTGATGGCGGAGGTGATGCTGCCGAGCACCATTTCCTGTGGTCCGGTCAGGATCAGTTCAGGAGCATAGGACCTTGCAGAGCCGGACATCGGGTCCCGCCTGTACTCTTTCTCAAAGATCTCGAGCGCTCCCTGTTTTTCGAGCGTGTTTACGGGAGAAGCGCTAACGCCCGCTTTCTCCAGAAGTTCCGCCAGAGGCATTTCTTCGCCAAGTTCGTTCGAGAGTTGATCAATCACCTTTTTCTGTGCCGCGCTTAGATCCGCCTGCCTGGACGAGTCGACAAGGCGAACGGTCCTGCGGGTCTTTGGCCGCAAGCCCGCGGTGATCTTCCTGTGTGACTTTTCAGCCAGGCCTTTTTCGATCAGCTTCCCGGTCGTCCGCGCCGCCTTTCTTGCTCCGAATCGCTCCTTGAGATCGCTGATCGCGATCTCGCCGTCTTCCAAGAGCGTCGAAAGGACTTCAGATTCAGTTCCGGTTAGACTTTCTTCGGCGCCGGGCAGCGCGGCCTTTTCGGTTGGCAAAATGAACGTCACCACCGTTTCGGTGATCCCCGCCGGGAGCGCCGCCTTCAGCAACTCGCCCCATGAACCGAGATAATAATCCGCTGTCCATTCGGTCAGTCTCAGTATCTCTTCGTTGATCAAAGGTCTCGCGTCGGGAACTTCGAGGATATCCTTGAGTCTTATGCCCTTTCCTGCGACATCGTCTCCAGGCCGTTCATGAAGTGAAACGGCATAGCCTGTAAGCCGCCTTTTTCCAAATGGAACCAGGACGCGCGATCCGGGGACCACCTCGCCTCGCAAATGTTCGGGGATCGAATAGAGGAAGGTCCGGCGCAGGGGTACAGGAAGCGCCACGAGGGCGTATCGCGCTGACCCGGCGGTCTCTTCTAACGTTGCGGCGGTTGATTCCATTGACCGATATGTCTTGTGCTAATTTTGCCGGCGTGAGGCGCGCCGGCATCGAGCATGATCTGACTCGATGGCGTTCTGTTAATGATAAATGAAATGATACTCTATTGGCGCCGTTTACTGAATCCGGACGGCATTTGGAAGGAGCATTTATGGATCTCTTGGGTGGCGGAGAAAGGGGAAACAAGGGCGTGAACATGACCTTGCTGGTATGTGTCCTGCTGGCTGTGATCGCCGTCGTTGTGGCGGTCGCGGTCCTGATGAACCTGCCGACGGCGGAGGTTGAAACGCAGCAGCTGCTGGAGGGAGCGCTGATCGAGGGTACGCCGGCGTTTGACGAGTATACGAAGAACATCGTGATCACCAACGACCCCAGGCGGATGGCGCAGTCGAAGACCGGGCTCGGAGGCGTGGTGATGATGCTTTCCGGAAAGATCCGAAACAGGGGTGACAAGACGCTGTCCGGGCTTGAGGTGAGCGTGGGGATGATCGATTCGAAGAATCAGCTGATCAAGGACAAGAAGGTCCTGTTCGTCCCGAAGTACTATCCAGAACTGAAGCCGAAAGAATCCATCGACGTAACGGTCAACATCGACGGGTTCAAGGACGACGACGACCGCGCGAACGCCCGCTGGAAGGTCACGGCCATCAAGTTCAAGGAGTGAGTTGGGCGAGGTCATTGACCAATGTCCATTGACCAATCAAGAGACTGGAGCGCAGGCGACCCGCCTGCCACGCGCCGCCAGGCGCGGCTGTTCATAACGCAAAGTACGCGAAGTGGGATCAACCGCAGAGACGCGGAGATTCTTTTGGGGTTGAACCGTAACCCGAATTGCAACTCGCGCCTTGACCTGAATTGCAAGTCGGACCTCAACTCGAATTGCAAGTCGGACCTTGATTCGAAATTCCGGAAGCCGACGCAGACCCAACGAGACCCGTAGGGACGCCCGTATCTTAGCCCCGGTCTTCAGACCGGGGGACAACGCCCGCCCACCCATTTAGCCGCTTCAGCGGCGGCACGCCTCAGTGCCCATTGACCAATGAAGAGACTGGAGCGCAGGCGACCCGCCTGCCACGCGCCGCCAGGCGCGCACTCATTGACCAATGTCCAATGTCCAATGAAATCAGTACCCCTGGCGGTAGCGACGGGCATAAAGGGATTTAACCGCAGAGCGCGCGAAGACGCAGAGATTCTTTTTGGGGTTGAACCGTAACCCGAATTGCAGCTCGTCCCTCAACCCGAAATGCAGCTAGTCCCTTAACCTGAAACTCCGGAAGCACCGAAAGATTCAACGAGTCCGCAAAGCGGACGTAATATCATAGCCCCGGGTGGAGCCGAAGGCGGAACCCGGGGTACTGGCCACACAACCCCACAAGAGCCGCTTCAGCGGCGACACATTTCATTGACCAATGACCAACGAAGAGATTGGAGCGCGGGCAGCCTGCCCGCCATGAGCGCGAAGCGCGATCTGTTCTCAACGCAAAGGCCGCGAAGATCGCGAAGTTTCCCGTCACGACTGACCCCGATCGATACCTGAAATACTGATGAAAAGGTCAAGAGGTTTATACCTCTGATCATTCAGAATCAGGCACAGAAAGAATGGCCGTCCGGAGATCGGGCGGTTTTTAGATTTTGGGGGTATGCAAGATGAAACTCAGGCTTTCGGGACCTGGCGTTTTTCGAGCAGCAGCTCCGCAACTTTCTTGAGCACCTTTCTCCCAGTCTGCGGTTACAGGCGTCGTCGGATCAAAGATCAGGTCCTCGCTTCGGATGCCGGTCTCCGATTCATGTCTCTGCTTGATGATCGCCTCATAGATCCTCTCTGCCCTCAGAGCTGCCTCGCGGACGATCTTCGTTTTGAACCTCTTGCCGGAGATTCCCGTACCATAGAGGACCTGCCTTCCTTCGGCCCGCTTTGAAGCGCTCTTCAACTCGACGCCGACCTTCCTTCTCGCCAGCTTTCGCCAATTGGAGCGCTTGTCGATCGTTTGACGTGGCACGCTGTAGAGAAAGTCCTCCTGTTTTGTCAGAAGATGGAAGACAAGTTCCGAGAGCTTTCTCGCTACCGCGACGACCGCCACGTTGTGCCCTCTCTGACGGTGTATCCGCTTGTAAAGCGCGTGAAGCGGGCCGTTCGCCTTTCTCAAATGCTCGGCAGCCTCGACAAGAAGCCATCTCGCTTCCGATCTGCCCTGCTTCGTTATCCTTCCGTTTCGGGAGCTCTCTCCCGACTGCTTTGTCGAGGGAACGACGCCAAAGTAGGCGGCGAGCTTCTTCCCCGTAGGGAACCGGCCGATGTCCCCGATCGCCGCAAGAAGCCCGGCTCCCACGACGAGAGACACGCCGGGGATCGAGACAAGAATGTCGAGCTGCTTTCTCAGATGCGGCCTTGTTGCGATGAACGAGGCGATGATCGAGTCCTGGTCATTCACAAGAGCGTCCTGGCGGTCGATCTCCGTCAGAAGCGATCCAAGCCTCAGACGGTCGAGATCCGGTATCAATTCTTCCTCCTTGCCGGAGACGACGCCTTCCAGCCATTTTCTCCCGCCGGTCCCGAACACGTCCGAATGCTTCGCGTGTATCAGGTTCCGGTGCAGCACCGAATGGACCGTGTTCTTTAGCTCTGTCCTTCTGTCGACGAGCGACCTCCGGTCCGTGAACAGGTGCCTCAACATCTCGGTGTCCTCGTCCGGAAGCCAGACCTCGGGCAGATATCCGACCCTTGCAAGCTCGGCCAGCACCCGGGCGTCTATCTTGTCCGTCTTCACTTTCGCCTGTGCGATCAGCTTTGTTTTGATCGGATTAGATACGATCAGCCTTGCCTCAGAGTTGTCTCTCAGGATCCTCGCTATCGATGTGGAGTTCGTCGTCACCTCCAGCGCCAGCGTGTCGCCCTTACTTAGTTCAGAAGCAAGTGCGAGGATGTTCTCCCTCGTCGTCTTGAACCGCTTCTGCGCTATCTGTTCTCCCTTCGCGTCCAGGACCGCCAGCTGAGACTCCTTCTTTGCAAGATCAAGCCCGAACCATCTCCTGCCTTCCGTCCCGGCGACGTCCTTCGGCAGAAATCTCTTCACTTTCCACCTCCTTGTCAGTGTAGAATCAAAACCTCAAACCCGGTCTTTGACAACCGAATCTTTTCCTTTCGGGGCTGACTTCGCCGGGCGGCGAGCGACAATTACTGATTCGAGTTCCGGCTCTAAGAACAGCCTGACTCATAGGGGCGCGTGCGGCACAGGACTTTCACTTACGACGGCAGGCTCGTGGCCTATACGTATATTCGAACTGACCCGCAGCGACTCGCTGCCCGACAGGCAAACGAGTTCGAGTCGCTGACGCATCCCGGAGCCCCGGTAGCCGGAAGCGTATTCCTTTCCCGATCGTCCGGCAAGCACCTTGGCGTCAAACTCGACCCGCGCCCGACCTTTTCATACCA
Source organism: Acidobacteriota bacterium (assembly GCA_024640445.1). Taxonomy (GTDB): domain Bacteria; phylum Acidobacteriota; class Blastocatellia; order Pyrinomonadales; family Pyrinomonadaceae; genus Aridibacter. The sequence continues at coordinate 12,870 of JAHEEZ010000085.1, forward strand.
CCTATGACGGAGAGGGAAGAAGGGTTAAGAAGCATGTTCCCTCTACCGGCGAGGTCAAGATCTTCGTCTACAACGCCCGCGGGAAATTGGTTGCTGAGTATTCCACGATCGTCGCATCACAATCCACGGCCCAGGTAAGCTACCTGACAAACGATCACCTCGGAAGCCCGAGGATCACGACCGACAAGAACGGGAAGGTCTACTCAAGACGAGACTTCATGCCGTTTGGAGAGGAGATCACGTCAGCACTTACGGCAGAGAGATCTACAAACCTCAACTACCCATCAGTTCTTGACAGCGTCAGGCAGAAGTTTACCGGATATGAAAGGGATGAAGAATCCAGTTCAGACTACGCTCGCGCTCGATACCACAGTTATT
>JAHEEZ010000324.1 GCA_024640445.1 Acidobacteriota bacterium
GGATCGGGGCGCCGCCGCCGTTAATGCTCGCGCTCACTTTCTTATTGCGCCAGCTGTATTTGTCGTCGTCGCTCTTCTTGACCTGAAGTTCCGGGAAGTCGCTCTTGAATCCGCCGTTGACTGTTCCGGCTTCCACGTTTGCCGCGTAGTTCGCGGGAAGTGCAAGCTTGACGCCTCCGTTGGTGGTCGTCACGTCAAGGCCGCTCCCTCGCCAGCCCATTCCTGTGAGTTCAACTTTCACTCCGCCATTCGTGGTCCTTCCTTTGACATCGCCCGCGATGTTAGCAAGCTTTATACCGCCGTTGGTGGTGGAAAACTCCATAGTTCCATCAACGGTCTCGATCGAGATGCCGCCGTTATGCGCTGAGAGTTTGAGATTAGTCTGGATGGGGACGATTACCTCGAAAGATACAGACGTATTGGATTTCTCCGATGCCTGGATCGCACGGATCACACCTGATGTCTCGATCCGCGTCGTATCCACTAGGTTCTTCGCTTCCGCGTCCGAATCCGCCCAAGCCTGTACACACGCGCGTACCAAGACGTCGCTGCGGTTTTCGCCGCGGACGCTTATGCCGCCGTTCTTTCCGCCGTCAACCTCGATCGAACCGGTCGCCGCGATCTTTACCTCGCGAAGATCGCGCGCCGAGGATTTGTCCCCCCAGCTGCTGTTGTCGCCGCAAAATTCGTATGCGCTAGCCGAAACAGCGAGAAACGCCATCACCAAAGAAGCCGCGAAAAGGCGTGTCAAAGTCTTGCTTATCATCATAATTCCTCCGGAAATTGTGTTTGGTTTAATTGGTCTTCTGTAAATGTAAACACCGGCAGCGGGAAATTTATGACAAAGCGAGATAACGAACAGGGGTGAAGGCGATGGAAAATTAAGAATTGAAAGTTGGGAGGCCTGATCTCTTCCCCTGAAGGTAAGGCGAACTTCGAGTTGAAGTCTGGAGGGCTAAGCAATCTTGTTTGCGCATTTGCGCCTTTGCGGGAATTCTTCCTTTAAGCGAAAGCAATTGAACAGGATGGACAGGATATTTAGGATGGGTGGTTGATAATTGGTAATTGGAAATTGGGGGTTGAATATTGGTAACTCAAGACACTCCGTTAGCGGTAGGGTCACCAACAAGTTGAATCGCGTAGAGTGAGATATTTATCGAGCAGTGCGATTTGTGAGGAATACTGCAATGCGACCAGCCAATTCTCAACTCCCAACTTTCAATTATCAATTCTCCATCGCTTCCATCCCCCTTATCCCTGTTAAATCAATCTTCTTCGAACTGAAGTTCGTCGATGATCTCCTTCATATACCTCTTCCCGAGCTCGAGCTCGCCAGGCTTCAGCGAAACCGCTCCGACCACAGCGTGGCCGCCCCCGCCGTAGCGCTCGCAGATCTCGGCGATGTTGTGGATTCTGGGCCGTGGCGACCAGGGGTTGGAACCGACCGAGATCTTCGTCCTGAATGCGCTCTGGGTCAGCGCTACATTGTAGGTCGTCTGCGGGTAGAAATAGTACGGAATGAATTTGTTATAACCATCGATTCCGTTGCCGGTCAGATCGAAGCTGACCACTCCGCGCGAGTACTTCGCCTTTCCCTTGATCAGATCTACGGTGTTCCGATGCTGTTCGAGGATCGGTTTCAGCTTCGCCTGTATCTCTTCGCTTTCGACAAGTTCGTCGAGGCTGGTTTCCTGAAGTGCGCGGATTATCGTCTCGACGAACGCCGGATCCTTCTCACCCTCGATCACCTGCATAAGTTTCAGCGCGGACGACCTCAGTTCGACGCACTGCGCGGGCGATTCGTAAAGCGCTCCGTCGATGATGTGCGCCCATTCGATCAGTTCCGCGAGCGACTCATCCTCAAATCCGAACTTTTCCTTAGCGACCTTCGCTATGAACTCCGCGCAGGACTTGCTGGTCGTGTCCAGGAACTTCTTTCCGGATGTGTCGGCTCGGAAATGAGTCTCATCGGACTCGCTCAGGAACGCAGACTGATGGTGATCGAACCACCACGTCAGGCGATCGTCCGCGCAATACTTGAAGTCCACAATCGCGTTTTCGTCGCCGTCGAACTGTTCGCGATCAAATGCGTTTCCCGCGCGGTGCATCGTCGGCGTGTAAGCGATCTCTGCTCCCGGAGAGACCTTCGCTTTGTAAAACTTGCTGAAGACCGCGGCGGATGAAACGCCGTCAAAGCAGTTCCCGTGATAAAGTATCCGAAGTTTCATACAGTTACCTTCAAGCCCGTTCGGGCAAATATATAAGAGTAGATGCGGGGCCTTGAATCGTCAAGCAGACCCCAGAAGGCCAAAGGAATCAGGAAATGAACATCAGGATCGCGGAGAAAGAGGACATTCCCTCGCTTGTCGAATTTAACCAGGCGATGGCGATGGAAACGGAAGGCAAGCATCTGCCGGACGATGTAATAGCCGGCGGCGTTCACGGTGTGTTCGAGGACCGCGGAAAAGGATTCTACGTGGTCGCCGAGGACGCGGACGGAAAGATCACCGGCGGGCTAATGATCACCTACGAGTGGAGCGACTGGAGGAACTCGTGGTTTTGGTGGATCCAGAGCGTTTACATACTGCCGGAGGCTCGCGGAAGACACATCTATTCGATGCTCTATGACCACGTCAAAGACCTTGCCCGCAAACGCGGCGACGTTTTCGGTTTTCGGCTTTATGTCGAAAAGGAGAACGCGCACGCCAAGAAAGTGTATGAGAAGGTCGGAATGGAAGAATGCCAATACCTGATGTATGAGGAAGCGATATGAGAAAGCCGGGCACAAGGCCCGGCCTTTATTCGGATTCGTAAAGCTGCGCACTGCGCAAGACGCAGGTCAACGGTTTAAGTGAGTCGTCTCTGTCAATAAAACCGGAGGAATTCGCGGGCTTCACGATCCCAAATTCGGGTCCGGCTCAATTTTCAATTTCGGGGGGATAATAATAAGAACGAAACGTCTTAAGCGAGTCAGTGTCAAACCGCTTTCGCGCTCCGCACTCAAGACAACTCCTGTATCCTATCTCTTTCTTGGTGAACGGTCGGCTGAGGTTCCTGTGGGCGCAGCCGAACAATCTCCAGAAGAAACCGATCTTCTTGCCAAAAACACTATTCGAAGGCGCATCCTCGCCCGCAAATCCCTTAATAACTGAAATTTCTTGCATTTACCTTCCCTCCTTGTTCAATTGGCTCCCGATACTATCATTGCCAATGTTAATTCCGCTAGTCTTTTTGTTTTCGTCCGGATCTAAAATTCGGATTCAGGAGCCCGGCATTGAACGAAGAATTAACGGAACCGCTTTGGCGTTTTGCACAAGCTGTGAAAAAATCTCGTTTCTCTTAATAGTGCTAATGACGAAGATATCGGAAAAAAGATTTGCTCAGATCTGCGAAGGGATCGCCCGCGACCGCGAGAGCATAGTCAAACATAACCCACTCGGTTCCGATGAGGAGGTCCTCCTTTGGATGCTCTTAAGTGTGCTGATCACGTATCTTAGCCTTTCAGAGCTTGAGACTCCGTGCTTCACAGGGACTCCGGATTCCGATACCTACAAGAAGGCGATAGAATTTATTTTGAAAGACCGCCGGGAAACGGATTTTGACCCCGGTGAACACATCGACCGTATGTTGTCTGGAATGGTTTAACCGCAGAGATCGAGGAGGCCGCAGAGAATTTTTGGGCAACAACGCAGGCGAGAGATCGAAAGTGAAATCGCAATTACTAAGAATGTGTC
>JAHEEZ010000086.1:0-1842 GCA_024640445.1 Acidobacteriota bacterium
AACGGTCGCGAAATGAAGTACGAACGGGGAACGGCTTCCCTGCTTGAAAAGCACGAAGACGCCAACAGCAAGCCATATGCAACCGACGATCGTAAGGAGAATCAGGTTCGCGGACCATCTTTGGACCGAGTCGATATTCCGAAGGTCAGCGTAGTAGTAATTGTTAGCGAAATTCCAGGAAGGCCTTTGGTAGAAATATGTGAGATTACCCCCAACGCCTGCCGCTTCAAGATAAAGCCCGGTATCCCCCCGCCGGGTAAGTTCTTGTACTTTCTCGCCCTCAAACCCGATGCCGATCAACCGGTCGCCTTCTGCAATTCCAGCTCGTGACGCGGCAAGTCCAGGTTTGACCTTCTCAGCAAAAACGCTGCCGTCTCTTTCAGCCCAGACGACTCCGTCGGTGGGCGGTAGCTGATCGTACGATCGCTGGGAAAGATTAAGTGCGCCCGCAGCTATCAGCAACACAGCTGCCAGCAGCCAGATCAGGCTCCAACTTGTAAGCACTTTCCCCTTCATCGCATTTACGTACAATCCACCGAGAAAACTCAACGCAACATGTGTTCCGTTTTATTTTATTGAGGTTTAGTCCGTTAACAGCGTTAAACAGGACTCTCCGACGGCCCTCCAGTTACAATCGGCGCAGAACCATCCGGATTTCTCTTCTAAAATCCGAGATTTTGGAAAAAAAGAACCGCAGCTAAAGGCTGTTTGCACAGGTAAAGCTGTTCGATATGCCTGTGTTTCTTCGCCTTTACCTGCGGGCTTGATTCCCGATTAATTGTTAACTAGAACCTGACCAGGATGCCGCCGCGAAACATCCTTCTCTGGGAGTTCAGCAGGAGCGCTCCTTCTTCTCCCGATACTCCTGTGTGGACATCCAGTAGATTTCTCGCGTCGAGTATCGCTTCCGCGTCTATGGGCAATCCCCAGCTCGGGAGGTCCTGCGTCACAAGAACGCTTAGGCTCGGATCGTAGATCGCAAGCCTTCCTTCAAAAGGATCGATCGCGAAAACTGTCGCCCTCGGCGAAAGGCGAAAGACCGTACTCACGCTGGTCCCAGTCCTGATATCGGCTTTCATCTGGCCAAAGAAAGTTTGGAAAACGTCGTCTTTGAAAATGCTTGCCGGGTTGGTTATCGCTTCATCCGAGAGCTTTTGTCCGGTTCCATACGCATATCCGGCAGACGTACTGAGTATTCCGTTCCATCGCCGGTTGTAAACGACTCGGACGCCCATCGCCTTACCTTGCTGATCCGCGACAAAATCATCGAATGAAGTGGATGCAACTGCAGAGAACGGAAGGCTCTCAAGGCCGACTCCCCTTCCGACAACCGAATCGAAGAAAACATTTGCTTCGATCGTTGAGCGATTATCCAGAACTCTTTCCACGCCGAACTCGAGCCTGGTGCTCTTGTTCATCGTAGGCCTTCCTTTCTCCACAGGGATATCCTGAACAGCTATCGGATCGCGGAAAAGTACTTGTGAGCTCTCAAGTTCGATCACGCGCTGCCACGTTCGCTGTTCTGTCTGGCTGGTATAAGAGCCTTTGACCCGAGTTCTGTAATCAAGGTCATACTGAAATCCCAACCTGGGAGTAAGGGAGTAGTCATTGCCCGCGCCGATGAACCGGGAGTAATCAACACCTACGACCAGGATGACTCCTTCGCGAACGTTCCATTGATCAAGAACCTGAAATGAAATCTGCCCGAGGGAATCCTCTTGCTTGCCGGTAACGACTTTTCCAAGGCTGGAAACCGATCCTTTCAGCCGAACCCGGTGCTTGTCCGTTGCGTTAAAGCTGAATATCGTTTCAAACCTTTGCGGAGCATTCTTTCCGGTGCCG
>JAHEEZ010000086.1:1852-13184 GCA_024640445.1 Acidobacteriota bacterium
CACCGGACGGGATGTAGCAAAATTCACGCCTGAAAAGCCGCCGTCCCTGCCTGAAGCAAAGTACGTTTCGACCACAGTCTGGCCTTTCCGCTCCCGCCCTTCCGTCTCACTGAGTTCCGCGACGCTCTGTTCGACCGAACCGCCCCCCGGAGCTTCCACATTCTCGTCAGCCGACAGAGCCGGCGTTTCACCTTCTTTGGCTTGATAGATTGATCTTTGAGCTGCCCTGATCGCGGTACGTCCGCTAAACCGGTCTGGCCTTTTTTCCGGCAAGGTGTTTCCGCTTCCCGCCCTTTCAAGGTTGAACCCGTAAACAAGCTCTGACGCGCCGCTGACCCTGACTTCCTTTAGTGTGACCGGATTGAATCCCTGCGCTATCGCGAGGATCGTGTAGGTGCCGGGGATAAGGCGGGCGATGAAACTGCCATTCGAAGTTGAGGTGACCTGCTTCAAGAGCGTAGAGGTGCCGACCCGGAAAACCGCAACGGTCGCGTTAGCGATCGGATTTCCCGATCTATCCCGCACGACCCCTTTAATGACTCCCAACTTTCCACTTTTGGCTCCCACGTCCCCAACCGTTCCGGCTTTCGCAGGCACCGCCGCACCAAGGCTGAAAAAGCACAGCAAGAGTGCGATGCCGAAGGCGCTAAGTTTTTTGGGAAGTGAGTTCATACAGAGAAATTGTTGTCGGGCGTGGCTATCCCGGAGAACGGCCGTTTCAAGTTAGTTTTGGTCTAGGTCCGAGCGCCCGTAAAAACTACGGTTTCCGCATAACGGCTTATTTTCTTTTCTTTGTCAATTGGTGTCAAGTACCTGAAAAGGATGTTATGCCGCGTGGGATGCGCCCAAACTTGACAAAGTTCGCCCAAGGGCTAGAATGTTCCTTGCGTCAAAACCGCTTATTTTTACTGATTTGGCGTTGATTTGGAGGCGTGGCTGAGTGGCTGAAAGCGGCGGTTTGCTAAATCGTTAAGGGTGTAACAGCCCTTCACAGGTTCGAATCCTGTCGCCTCCGCCATTTACGACGAAATCCCGGAAGTGCTGTTCGGCTATCAAACCTGGCTTTTGATAGCTTTTTGTGTTTTTTGGCGTCGACAAATTTGGGAATGTTTTCATATGACCAGAGTACGATTTGCTCCTAGCCCTACAGGCTACCTTCACATCGGTTCGGCCCGGACTGCCCTCTTCAATTACCTTTATGCCCGCCACACGGGCGGCAAGTTCCTACTTAGAGTGGAGGACACGGATCTGGCGCGCTCGACGGAAGAGTCCACGAACTCGATCCTGGAAGGACTAAAGTGGCTGGGTTTCGAGCCCGATGAAGAGACCGTCTTTCAGTCAGACAATGCTGACAAGCATCGCGCCGCCGCACTCCGTCTGCTTAACGAGGGAAAAGCTTACAGGGACTTCACTCCAAAACAAGCGCGTTCCGATTCGGATGTTAAAGCTGCAATCGCGGAAAAGGCCCGCCAGCAGGGAGGCGATAAGGATCTGCGGGATAACCCATACCGGGATCTTGATCCGGCCGAATCCGAACGCCGGGCGGCGGAAGGTGAGTTGTTCGCGGTAAGGCTCAAGGTTTCCGGAGAAGGCAAGACGGCGTTTGAGGACTCCGTGTACGGACTCCAGGAACGAGACCACTCTGAGATCGAAGACCTTGTTCTATTGAGGTCTGACGGACACCCGCTTTATAACCTGGCAGTGGTTTGCGATGACATCGAGATGTCTATTACACATGTGATCCGCGGACAGGACCATCTGACGAACACCCACAAGCAGATCCTGATCTATGAAGCACTTGGAGCAGAGCCTCCGGTATTTGCCCACCTGCCGCTCATTCTTGCGCCTGGCGGCAAGAAGCTTTCGAAACGCCATCACGGCGAGATCGTCTCGCTCACGACATACCGGGACAGGGGGTTTGTCGCCGGCGCATTCCGGAACTTTCTTGCACTCCTTGGATGGTCGCCGAAATCCGAGCAAGAGATACTGGACCTGGACGAATTGATCAAAGTCTTCTCGCTCGAAGGCATCAACCGTTCGAACGCGGTTTTCAATTTCGATCCTAATAACGCAAAACGATGGACCGACGACAAAGCCCTGTGGATGAACGCGGAGTACATTCGCACGATGGACCTCGAAGAATTGGTGCCGCTGGTCAGGGACGAACTTAGATCCGAGAAGCTTTGGCGGGAAGAATACGACGAGGACGAAAAGAAGTGGTTCGAGGCCGTCACAAATGTCATCCGAGAGCGATATTTCACCTTGAAGGACTTCTCGGGAAACGGGCGGGCCTTCTTTTCGGAGGACTTTGATTTCGACGAAGCTGCGGTCAACAAACATCTCCGGAAACACTCCGATCTGGAAACGTGGCTCCCCGAATTCGCGGAGAGGCTGGCGGCGCTTGAAGACTTTTCGCACGATCCGATCTACGAGGCCGCGAACTCCTTCTGTGAAGAAAAAGACACCAAGCTCGGGGTACTCCTAAACGGAGCGCGGGTGGCAATGACGGGACAGGCCGTAGGCCCCTCAATGATCACCGCGATCGAACTTCTGGGAAGGGACAGGTCTGTCATGCGCCTCAGAAGCAAACTCCCCTGGAACTCATAGGCACCCGTCCCCGTTTCCGCAATGTCACAAAACATTGGCGAGCGGTGTATCCATTTTGAAAGGAACATCAAACGGAATCAGGAGCTTAATATGCAAAGGATCTTCAAAATGCTCGCCGGACTCATCGGCTGCCTGGTCATTATCACGATCGGATCATACGTGATCGCTGCCCAGACAACGATAGAAGGTACATGGAAGGCGGACACCACACAAAAAGACAAGGAAAAGGAAAAGGCAAAAGACAAGGATGACGGCGAGCGTGACCGATATGAATTCGAGTTCGCGGACAGGAACCGGGATATCCACATCAATTTCCATTACAACAGGTCCAACGAAAATTCGGACAACATGGGCGTCGGCTTCTCGTACGACGACCTTCAGGGGCTTTCGAAGTCGCAGGCAGAAGGGAGCGCGTCAAGCGTTGCATTCAAGATCGTGCGGGACGCGGGCACCATCCAGTGCACGGGCAATTTCCGAAATGGGAAAGGATCGGGCACCTTCATATTCACACCAAACATCGCCTACCGTTCATCAATGAGCAGTCGTGGATTTGAATTCTCTGATGAGAAGTTGCTTTCGGCCGCGGTCCTCGATGTGACGGTCTCACTTGCAGACGACCTGAGCGCATCGGGATTTCAGAACCTGGACACGGACGACCTGTTCAAGGCGAAGATCTTCAGGATCGACAGTGAGTTTATGAGGGAGATGACCGCGACGGGATATCCAAACCTTGATATGGAAGACCTCGTCAAGGCCAGGATCTTTAAGATCGATGCAGGGTTCGTAAGGAACGTAGTGGAGATGGGTTTCCAGACCAAGTCTTTTGAAGAACTCGTCAAATTCAGGATCTTCAAGATCAGTCCGGAGTTTTTGAGGGATATGCAAAACGCGGGATTCAGCGATCTCTCTTCTGAAGAAGCGGTCAAGCTTCGTATCTTCAAAGTGACCCCGGATTTCATCCGTGAGATGCAGGGTGAAGGTCTTGCAAATCTGAAGGTCGAAGAGGCGGTCAAACTCAGGATCTTTAACGTAACGACCGATTTCATACGCGATGCACGGGCAAACGGAGAATCTGACCTCTCCGTAGAGAACCTGGTGAAGCTGAGGATCCACGGGAAGATAAAGTAAGAAATCAGGAGTCAGAAGTCAGGCAAAGTGAAAGGCCGCCAGGCAAAGGCGGCCTTTCTTCTTTGATCGTGGATGGACGTTAATCGAACTGTGACCGGAAGGTGTCGAACTCTTCCTTAAGCGCATCGAGTTCCTCGCGCAAACGCGACACTTCTTTGGCAAGCTCCGAAGACGCCGCGCCGCCGGAAACCCGCGATTCGGTTTCCGCAGCATATGCCCCTTCGTCAAACTCCTCTTCAGAAAGAAGGTGAACGAACCTCACCTCTTTCTGCCCGGGCATCCTTCCAAGTCTTCTCACAAGCGGCTCGCTCCGCGAGAGGAGTCCCTCAACGGTCTCATTCACTTCGCCCAATCCTTCGAACTCATACAATCTTCCAGTCCTCTGATTGAGCTCCCCGGCGGTCTGAGGGCCCCGGAGAATCAGAACTGCAACGACTGCGACCTCGGAAGGCTCAAGCTCATAGAACGAAGGAAGCATGTGCTTGTATTTTGGAACGCGCCCCGTTGAACCATAAAAGACATACACAAGGTTCTTCTGTCGAAGCGAGTCGAGTGCGGTCTCGACCTCTGAATCACCGTAATCAACGACGGGATCCCGGTTTGACTTTTGATTGCACGCTGAAACAAGTGAGTTCAGCGTTAGAGGGTAGTAGTCCGGCGTCGTAAGTTCCTTTTCAACTAGACACCCGAGCACGCGAAGTTCAAAATCGTTCAATTTCGTCAACATATTGCCATCTGATGCTGCCTACGGCGCTTTTCGCCTGACGGTTCGTAAACTACAATTCAACCGATGAAAGTCACCGTTGTAAGGACCGAAAACGAAGCCGCCTCGGCGTTCGATCTGCTCTCGTCTGCCGAGTCGCTTGGCTGCGACACCGAAACGAGCGGACTCAATCCTTCAACGGGCCGTCTTTTGAGCATACAGTTTTCCGATGGCGAAACGCACGTCCTCGTGCCCGTTTCGGAAGGGGTGCCGGCAAATATACTCGCTCCTCTTCTCGAGAGCGAGTCGATAATCAAGATCTTCCACAACGCCAGGTTCGATCTGGCTTTCCTGGGCGCGAACCGGGTCGGCGCAAAAAACCTGTTCGATACCATGCTCGCCGAAAAGGTCCTGACCAAAGGAGCGAACCAATCGGTCTCGCTTGCCGAAACTCTATACCGCTACTTCGCGATCGACCTCGACAAATCTCAGCGAAAGCGTTTCGGCCGCAGTTGGAACGGGCGATGGACCGAGGAGCTGGTGCATTACGCGATGAACGACGTCGCCCATCTCCCAAGGCTGATGCAGGAGCAGAACGACTGGCTTCAGCGGCTCGCGCTTGTTGAAGATTATGAGGCCCTTATCACGCGCACGCTTCGCGACTTCTGATCCATTCGCTTACCAACGGTGGTATGCCGGATGTCCTTCTTTGACGGCCACAAAGACACCCTTGCAAGTAGCACACACCTTGTCGTTCGCGATGAGTTCCGCTTCCACCGTCGCCCTGTCACCTTCCGACTCGACCACGCGCGCCCGCAAGTGTATCAATGCATCGCTCGGGGTCGGCCTTAGAAGCTTGATCGAGTAACTGGCCGTAACCGTGCACTCGGGCTTGCCCGATCCCTTCGCCTTCATCATGTAGTGCGCCGCCGCCCAGTTCGAATGACAATCAAGCAACGAGCCAATGATCCCGCCGTTCAGCATTCCCGGGAACGCCTCGTGGTGATTATCGGCGCGCCATTCGCAGACGTACTCGCCATCCTTCTCAAAGCTCCTGATACGAAGGCCTTTCTCGTTTGCCGGCCCACACCCAAAACATATGCTCTCCGGCGCGTAGGTTTCCTGGATAGATTTCGACATAACTGAAGAATACAGGAGACAGGAGACAGAAGACAGAAGTCAGAAGTCAGAAGTCAGAAGTCAGAAGTAAGCAAAGATCATCCGACCCACTTCAGTTTGTCGATCGCAGCGCGGGAAGAAGGCCGGCTCTCCTAACGCAGAAGCGACAAACTAAAGTTTATCGGACGATCTTTAAGTTCTCCCATCCCCTGTCTCCTACGGCACGCCCCCCAACGGTCGCGTTTCTATCGTCCGTCTCTTGTCTTCTGTCTCTTGTCTCCCGCCTCCTGTGCTAAAATTCCCGCCGAAAGCCCAACCCTCTGATCGGAGTAAAACTTATGCTCGCGCTTATAGCGATAGTCTTTCTTGGCTGGCTCGTGTTCGGATACTTTTCGTACGGACGATGGGTCGCGAAACAATTCGAACTCGACGACGCGAATGAAACGCCCGCAAACAAGATCAACGACGGAGAGGACTATGTGCCGACCCGCCCCTTCTACCTTTTTGGCCAGCATTTTTCGGCTATTTCCGCCGCCGGTCCGATCGCCGGCCCGATCATCGCGTGCCAGTACTTCGGCTGGCTTCCCTGCCTTATCTGGATAGCGCTCGGCGTAGTGCTGATCGGCGCCGTCCACGATTTCTCGACGCTCGCTTCGTCCGTACGCCACGGCGCAAAATCGATCGCGGAGATCGCGAGAGAGAAGCTCGGCACCGGCGCCGGACGGGCGATGATGGCGTTCATTTGGATCGCGTTGATCTACGTGATCGTCGCGTTCACTGACATAACCGCCGGGACCTTCGTTTCAGGAGACGAAGCGCTGCGGGGCGCGCAAGGGTTCAACGCCGGTGGCGCTGTGGCATTCGCAAGCATCACGTATCTGGGGCTCTCGATCGTACTCGGTCTGGTCGAACGCTTCCTCAAACCGCCACTCTGGCTTTCGACGGTGATCTTCGTACCATTGGTCTTTTCGCTCTCCTGGCTGGGCACCTCGTACTCGAACGTCTTCGTCCTTCAGCATATTTCGTGGTCGATCCTGATACTTCTCTATTGTGTCGTCGCCTCGCTGGTCCCGGTATGGATGTTGCTTCAGCCTCGCGGGTATCTGGGCGGTTTCGTGCTCTACACGGCTTTAGCAGTCGGAGTTATCGGCGTGTTCTTTGGCGGCTACGAGATCGTTCAGCCTGCCTTCAAGAGTTTCGACGTCGGCGGAATGACAGGAACACTTTTCCCATTCCTTTTCGTGACCATCGCCTGCGGAGCCTGTTCCGGATTCCACGGACTTGTTTGCTCGGGCACGACCTCCAAGCAGATCGACAAGGAATCGCATACCCAATCCGTGGGCTACGGAGCGATGCTCGCTGAGGGCTTCGTGGCTTTCATCGCGCTGGTGACGATCATGATCGTCGCCCAGGGAGCCGCGAAGGGCGTGTCGCCGGGGGTGATCTACGGAAACGGGATCGGCCAGTTCCTGACGATAGTGATCGGAAAACAGTATCTTCCTTTCGCGATCACATTCGGTGCAATGGCGTTCTCGACCTTTGTTTTCGACACCCTGGATGTCTGCATGCGGCTGGGCCGGTACATTGTCCAGGAACTTATAGGGATACCGGGCAGGTTTGGAGCGGTACTGGGAACTGTGGCAACTGTCGCGCTTCCCGTGGCGATCGCCTTTCTGGCGAAAGAAGGATCGTGGCGGGAATTCTGGACGCTATTCGGCGCTTCGAACCAGCTACTCGCCGCGCTTTCGCTTCTTTCGATCACCGCCTGGCTTTACCAGGCACGCAAGCGGATAGCATTCACTTTACTCCCTATGCTTTTTGTTCTGGCGATAACCCTCTGGGCACTGGTCGCGCTCGTGATCGGGAATTTCAGAGCCGCGTCAGGATTCGACGTCAAATTTATAAACGGTGTCGCTTCACTCACGCTGATAGCGCTTGCGATCTACCTGGTGATAACGGCACTTTTCAAACTCAGGAAAGAGCGCGGGGGAGATGCGCTATCAGCGGCAGAAGTCTGATGGAGAAATGTCTGAACTATTAGAGGCTCTTGGTGAAGCGCGAAGGCTGATCACTGATCGTATCGCGCAGTAACGGGGACATCGCCCCCGGTTCCCCACTGGAACGCCTTGAATCCTTCGGAGGACTGAAGCAAATACCACGTGCCCTGCCGGTAAACTGCGATGTCGAATCTTCCGTCGCCATCGTAATCCGCCGGCACCGGCAAATCCGACGCCAATCCGAAGTTCACGACGCGAAATCCTTCGCTTGTGAGGAGTTGGTACCAGTTCCCTTCCGAAGGTCTGTACACGGTCAGGTCGGCTTTGCCGTCAGCATCAAAATCTCCGGTAAGCGGGATGTCTCCCAAGACACCGAATTGCGCCGCGAAGTGAGTCGAATCCGAGCTCCGTTTTATCCACCACGTACCGTTCGAAGGCCGGAACACCGCATGATCCGTTATTCCGTCGCCGTCATAATCCGCCGGAACGGGCCTGTCTCCCACCGCTCCCCATTGGACCGGATCGGCGAATCCCGTGAATGCCAGATGCGCTTTTCGATACCAGGTGCCGTTGGAAGGCCTGAAATAACCGGTATCGATCGCTCCGTCACCGTCAAAATCTCCGGCAAAAGGAATGTCGCCCGCCTGTCCCGACTGATGGCTGAAATAGATATCTCCGGAGGCAGAAGCCAGGCTGAAGCCGGACAATCCTCCCTTTGGCCCTGCGGACCAAATGCCGACCTTGTCTCTCACGATCCCGTCGATCGAAGAATCGAAAAGCGCGGGTTCCGGAAGTATCTTCGCCGCCCCCCGGCCGATCGCGAAGGCCGAGACTCCTCCGACGCCGTCATTTACGTAAAGCGTCCCTTCGGATTCCCTGTAAACAGCTAAGTCCGCTTTGTCGTCGTCATTGAAATTCTGTTGCCGGGTCCCTTGCGATGTAACGCCTTTCAGGACAGCGAGGTCCCCCTGACGGGTCAGCACCGCTATCCGTCCGCCGGAGAGAGGCGCGGCGCGTACGACACGCATTCCACGAACTGTGCCGATCACGTGATGATCAACGCCGTCGTACACCTTCAAATAACCACCGAGACAGCCACCCGCCGCGACGATCCTTCCGTCCGGCATCGCAAAAACCTGTGAGCCGTCGTGAAATCTGTTTATGCCGCCCTGACGGCTCACATATATGAACTCACCGTTCGGGAGAACTGTGCCGTCGAACGAGGCCCCGCAATCTTCCGGGACTTTCGGAACAAAAGGGGTCGCCTGTATTCCGCCGGGAATTCCGTTGGGCGAGAACGGGACGATATACGAACCCATCTGCCTTCGACCGTCGAGCATGAATTCCCAGTCCCCGCCGGCATAGATCGTTCCGTCCGTAAGGATCTCCACATCGGAAGCGAATTCAATATCGAACGAAGTCCCGTGCGGGAACCGGTACGACGCAGTGCCGCGGACCCCGAATGAAGCATCCGGCTGACCGTTTTCGTCCAGCCTGAGCACAATTGCCGATACGCCGTTGTCGTCAATCCCGCCGGCCGCCAGCAACTTGCCGTCGCCTGTTTCCACGCTACTTGTGAGAGCTTCGTGTTTCGCAAGATCGATCAGAACAATTCCGGAGCTTCCAAACGAAGGATCCGGCGCGCCCGAGGAAAGAAACCGGATTATCAACAGATCGCTTGAGCCGTCGGCATTTACCGCTTTCCCGACCGCGACTATCTTTCCATCAGTGAGCATCACAAGATCCGATATCTCAAGCGAAGATCCTTCCACCCGAAACACGGAACTTCCGCCGCGTCCGAACGCCGGGTCCGGAGAGCCGGCAGGATTGAAACGGCGGAGAAAGACCTCTGATGACCCGCTGTCGTAGCGGTTTCCGCCGACCAAGATCCTTCCCTGTCCATCGACCAGAAGATCGACCGCCGAGTCCCCTGTCTGAATCGCGCGGACCGATCCGGCTATTCCAAAATCAATATCTTTCAAACCGGAGCCAAATGCGGCGATCGGCAAAAGGGCCAGTATGAATAGTGCTGTCGCTGTGCGGAATGCGGGAAATTTCCGGAAGATATACATCTCGTTCTACGGACCGGCGAGCCAAAGGGGTCACCGGTTCAGGACTTCTTGTTTGTCTGGTACACGCAAGTAAAGTCCTAAAACCTCGGAAATCCCGTAAATGCTGCTCTTTTTGAGGTGCCCGTTTTGTAATTCGAAGGAAATAATTCATAATACTTGGTTTTGATACGGGCAGTATTTCTAAACCTAACTAAATAAACATCGAGGGATAGATATCAGGGGAACTTTGGCGGGTTCTTTGGATAATGGTGTTGCCGGTCGGAGACGCAGTGATTTTGAACCGTTAGGGCGTTTTGCTCGACAAGGAACGCTTCGAACCTGAGAGCAGAAGCAAAGAAAGCAGTGTCCCGGAAGTGATCTGTAAACCAGGAAGCAAGTTTGAAATAGACCAATTCAATTCAAAGCGATATTTACGCAGAAACAGGTGATTATCTAATGGAATCTACAATACTTTATCTGATCCCGGCATTGGGGATCTTCGGACTCCTCGTAATGGCATTTCAGTCTGCCTGGGTAACAAAGCAGGCTACCGGCGAAGAGAACATGGTTGAGCTGGCTGGCTACATCGCTCACGGTGCCATGGCATTCCTGAAAGCTGAATGGAAGGTGTTGGCCGTCTACGCGGCTGTTGCGGCCGCTGTTTTGGCATGGTCCGGAACATTGATAGAAACGTCTTCTCCGGTGATCGCGATCTCATTCATCATCGGCGCGGTCTTTAGCGCGACTGCCGGCTATATCGGGATGAACATCGCGACCAAAGCGAATGTCAGGACGACCCAGGCCGCGCGGACCAGTCTAAAAGGAGCCCTTCGAGTCGCGTTCACCGGCGGAACCGTGATGGGACTCGGGGTTGCCGGACTCGCGGTCCTTGGTCTGGGTTCATTGTTCATCATTTTCTATAACGTTTACGTGGTCAGCATTGGCGGGTCGGTCAATGGGCCGGCAATGGAAAAGGCTATTGAAGTTCTTGCGGGATTTTCACTCGGGGCGGAGTCGATCGCCCTTTTCGCTAGGGTCGGCGGCGGGATCTATACCAAGGCGGCCGATGTAGGCGCGGACCTGGTAGGTAAAGTTGAGGCGGGAATTCCTGAAGATGATGTAAGAAATCCCGCGACCATCGCCGATAACGTCGGAGACAACGTCGGTGACGTAGCGGGTATGGGTGCGGACCTGTTCGGATCTTATGTCGCGACAATTCTGGCGACAATGGTGCTTGGACGGGAGATCGTCTCGGCCGACAATTTCGGCGGAATCGCTCCGATGCTGCTCCCGATGCTGATCGCGGGACTCGGGATCGTATTCTCCATTATCGGTTTTTCCCTTGTCAGGATTTCGGATGATAACGGCAATGTTCAAAAGGCACTGAACATCGGAAACTGGACATCGATCGTCATCACGACGATCGCCTGTTACTTCGTCGTCATGTGGCTCATGCCCGACACAATGACGCTGAGAGGTACCAGCTTCACCAAGATGGGTGTCTTCTGGGCGATCCTTGTCGGCTCGGTCGTCGGCGCTTTGATGAGTATCGTTACCGAGTACTACACGTCGATGGGCAGAAGGCCTGTCAATTCGATCGTTCAGCAATCTGATACCGGTGCCGCAACAAATATCATCGGCGGTCTGTCTGTCGGGATGGAATCAACGCTGGTACCGACGCTCGTACTCGCATCCGGCATTTACCTTTCACATCACTTCGCAGGCCT
>JAHEEZ010000087.1 GCA_024640445.1 Acidobacteriota bacterium
TGCAGGCGGGACGCCCGCGTTCCATCCACTTCCAAATATGTTCTTGCTTCCCAAAGCTCCGGGAAGAACTTCTTGTCAAGCGTCGTCCTCAGGTAGCCCGCGCCAGCAGAGCCGCCCGTGCCGCGCTTCATTCCGAGCATCCTTTCCACCATCAAAACGTGATGGTAGCGCCATAGCGCTATGTTCTCGTCGTGGTCTATCAAAAGGTCCTGCATTATGAACAGGTCCGGATACTTCTCGGGATGGGTCAGGATCTCGACAGTGGTGTCTAGCCGTTCCTGCTTTGTCTCCGTCTCGAACCCTTCCCGCCCCAGCAGCGCCCAGAAAGCGTCGGCGAGAGTAGGAGACTCAAAACGTTTCTTCAGCCGCCCGAACGCGAACTCATCAAACTCAAAGAATTTAAGAATGTTCTCGTCCTTTGCTCCCGACGCGAATTCGATCTCGCGGAACTGCATCGACTGGAATCCGCTTGCCGGATTCAGCTTGTCGCGAAACTCCAGGAAGCCGATCTGTGCCATCGACTCGAGCACATGTATCTGTCCCACCAGGACCTTTTCGATCTTGTTGATCGCCTTCAGCGAATGGTTCGCGCGGAACATTCGTCCCTCGCCCATCCATCCAACTGCAGCGTCCATTTCGTGCAGTAACTGCTTGAACCAAAGTTCGTAGGTTTGGTGGATGATTATGAAGAGAAGTTCGTCGTGGCTGGTCGGATCCGAAAGCGTTTCCTGAAGGTCTGTCAGTTCCCTGATCTTCAGATAGGCGTTGTATGAGAGTTTCGGGTTCTCTCCGTATTCTTTCATCGGTGTGTTCCTCGAAGCGATCCCGGCCGCTGAATCTGTCTCGAGCCGCTGCAGGCCGCTCGCCAACATCTTCACCAATTGCCCAGAGGCTGTCAATTTTGGGGGAAAATTAACCTCAAATTAACATTTTTCTTGACAACGCGCTTGCCGATTCGGTAAATTTCCCGACAATCTGTCAATAAAACAAAAGACAAACATCACGAACCCACCGAAAATCTTGCAGTTTAAGATTTATTACTAAGTTTTTGGTAATGAGGTTGACTACGTCTCTTTTAACTGCACTCGGCTGACAGCACTACATGTTCGCGAGTTGCGCGAATTTTGATTCTCCGCGGCAGAACTGTGCCCGGAAACTTTTGTTGGGCACTTAAACAAAGGCTCAAATTTTCACTTGAAGTTGGTAGGAGGAATTACATGGATATGTCCAAAACGGTAGGCACGGTTAAATGGTTTAACAATGCAAAAGGGTACGGTTTTATAGAGCAGCCCGGTGAACAGGATATTTTTGTTCATTACAGCGCGATCACCGGTGACGGTTACAAAACCCTTATCCAGGGACAAGAGGTCCAATTTGAGGTCACCAACGGCCCGAAGGGCCCTCAGGCGGAAAATGTGATGAAGGTTTGAGCGCGGTACCCGCGATCAGAGAATAGAGAAAAGGCGTCTCCGGCCCGGAGACGCCTTTTCATTTCACGTGATATCGTCACCTTTTTCCCTGAGCTTGCGGCGCCAGAGATGACGATAAGAGTTGTATCTGGACATCATCGTATTCAGCTTGTACCTATTGCTGAACGTCAGGGTTCGATTTCCGTTTAGACGAGAAAGACGCGCTTCAAGACTGGCCCTCGCCGCGTGCGGAGGCGTCTTCGAGCCGCCGTTGAAAAAGATGTCGAAATCGATCTTAAGCCTTCGAATACTCTCTTCAAGGCGGTCGATCTCCTCATCCGCATTTTCAGTTCTTTCCTGTTTTTCCTGATTTCTACGGTGGAGTGAGTTTCCAAGAATTGCCATATTGTGTACCTTTCTACCGGAGGGATAGGGCAAGAAACGCCCTGTTTATAATAAACTTCCAAAGTCCGGAGATTTCCCGGACTTTCAGAAAAGTCACAATATCGGGACAAATTTCTTGATGAGATCCCAGAAGATGAAAGACACGAACCCTGATCTAAGCGCTCTCCCCTCTGTTGACCTGCTTCTTCGGACGGAAACCGCACAAAGAATAGCGGCCGCGATGGGAAGCCGGCATACCGCTGATGCGGCTCGGCGCGCGGTTGATCTGCTCAGACGCGAGGCAGTCGAAGGCGAAGGCGGCGCGGTTTTGTCTCGCGAAGAATTACTGTCTGCGGCTGAGCGATCAATGGAGGCGGAAGCGAAAAGGCAGATTCGGACGGGCATGCAAAGGGTGATCAACGCGGCAGGCGTCATCGTCCACACGAACCTTGGAAGGGCGCCCCTCTCGGAAGCCGCGATGGAAGCGATCCAGAAGGCAGCGGGATACTGCAATGTTGAATATGAACTCGACACTGGAAAGAGAGGCCGAAGGGGCGCTCGGGCTGAGGCGATGCTTGCGGAGTTGACCGGAGCTGAAGAGGCACTTGTCGTCAACAACTGTGCTGCAGCTGCAGTGCTTGTGTTGACCAGCCTGTGCGAAGGCGGCGAAGCCGTGATCTCACGGGGCGAGCTTGTTGAGATCGGCGGCGATTTCAGGGTCCCGGATGTCATGAAGCGTTCAGGCGCGGGACTCGTGGAAGTGGGAACCACCAACCGCACCAAGATCTCGGATTATTCGGGCGCGATCGGCGAGCACACACGAATGATCGTCAAGGTCCATCCCTCGAACTACCGGATCGTCGGTTTCACCGCCGTTCCGTCCGTCGCAGATCTCGCGGAGTTGGCGCACTCGCGCGGACTGATCTTGTTCGAAGACGCGGGATCCGGAGCGCTTATCGACCTGTCGCGGTTTGGCCTCTCGGACGAACCTGTCATCAGCGAATCCATCGCTTCCGGAGCCGATGTGGTCACCTTTAGCGGCGACAAGTTGTTGGGCTCGGCGCAGGCTGGTCTCATAGTCGGTCGATCAGAGGTCCTTGCACGAGTTCGGAAGCATCCGCTTTACAGGGCGTTTCGGCCGGGCAAGATGGTCTACGCGGCTCTTGAAGCGACGCTTGAAGCTTTCTTGCGGGGAACTGAATTTGAGGAAGTTCCGGTGCTGAAGATGCTATCTGCAGGAAGAGCAGAGATCGAAGCACGGACAAATTCGGTTGTAGAAGAACTCCGTGAAAGGCTTGGCGGGTTTGAAGGCGTCACGGTTGAAACGGTGTCGTCGGTCTCAGTCGTGGGCGGAGGTTCGGCGCCGGGAACTCACCCGGATTCCGTGGCGATCTCGATCAGGGACAGCGGGTCCACGCCGAACGAGATCGAGCAAAGGCTCAGGAATTACGATCCACCGGTTGTCGGAAGAATCGACGAAGACGCCGTGCTGCTGGATCTCCGCACGGTTTTTGAGCATGAGATCGAGACGCTAAAGAATGCGGTTTGCGCCGCGTTCCGCTAGGCGGTCTCAACTTCTGTAGTATTCGGCTCCGCCGCCCGTTTCAAATCCGATCTTCCCTTCCCCGGCAGCGTAATCCAGATGGGCGACCGCTTCAGAAATTGCCAGGAACCGATGGACGTCACGTCCAATGGCGTCAGGGAATAGCCTCTGGGCGACGTCCCAGGCAGTCACTCCGTCCCTGGAAACGAAACCGACCACCTTCTTCTGCCGCTCGTCGATCGCCCTTACGTAGCGGTTGAAGATCTCTTCAAAGTCCCAGATCGGCTCGCCGTGGCCCCCGTAAACCAACGTAGGCGAGAAACTTCTGATCCGTGCAAGGCTGACCAGGTACTCCGCGAGTGAACGGAATCTCGAAGTGCCGTCGACCGGATCGGGACTGACTATCGGGTTCGGCGTTATCCTCTTTAACACGCAATCTCCGCAGACGACCGTACGATCCGCCTCGCGAATGAACGAGCACGACCCGGGCGTGTGTCCAGGTGTGTGAAGCACGCTCAAAGACCCCGATTCGAATTCAAGCTCCATCCCGTCAGAAAGCTCGCTGAGGTCTGAATCAGCAAGCGAGTCCGTCAACAGGCTGATCTCTTCGTATGTTCGGCGCATCTCGCTGAAGACAGATTCCGGAACGCCGGCCCTCTCCATCAGCATCCGGTGCGATTCGGCCGCGAGGCGTCCGAATAGATGGCCGGTTTCCCAGCCGTGAACCCATATTTCGGCGTTCTTTGCCTCGTCACGGACACTCTTTGCAAGGCCGCAATGATCTTCGTGGGCGTGCGTAAGCACGATCCTGCGAATGTCGGAAAACTCTACTCCATTTCTTTTGAGCTTGCGGCGCAAAGCTTCGGCCGCCTCTTTCGTCTTCGGCCCGACATCTATAAGCGTGACCGGATCTTCCCTGACGAGATAGACGTTGACATCGCCGACATAGAACGGCGTGGGTATTGAAAGGGGTATTATTTCCATTGCGAAGTGTGGCGGGTTAAACGAATAGCACGAATTCGAAACAAAACAAAATGTGATTATTCGCGCACGGAATGTAAGATAGAAAAGCTTATGAACCTGACGGTCGAGAGAAGAACAAGAAAGGCGGTCATCGCCGGCGCCGGTCCCGCCGGTTCAAGCCTCGCGATCCGGCTCGCCCGGAGCGGGCTGGAAGTCACGTTGATCGAACGCTCTTTCTTCCCGCGCAGAAAACTCTGCGGCGAGTTCATCTCGCCAGAATGTCTCGAACATTTCAAAGACCTCGGCGTGCTCGCCGACATGATGTCCGCGGGAGGAGACCGAATCGCGGAAACGGTGTTCTTTTCGATGAAGGGTCGAAGCGCGTCCGTCCCGAGCGATTGGTTCGGAGCCGCTTCAAAAAGTGCCCTGGGACTTAGCCGCGCTGAGATGGACCTGCGCCTTCTTGAGAAAGCACGGTGCGAGGGAGTCGAGATCATCGAAGGGGCCGCGGTCAACGGTATCGTACGCGAGGAAGATCTGGTAAAGGCGGTGACGGTCCGTCTCGAATCCGGCGAACGTGTCGAGGTTGAGGGGGATATTTTCGCGGACGCTACGGGGAGGGCAAGAGCGCTAGCGCGTCACGCATCCGGGGAGGAGGCGTCCCGGCCGAGGCTGGTTGGCTTCAAGTCCCACTTTTCGGGCGTTGAAATGCCCTCAGGGCGTTGCGAGATATATTTCTTTCCGGGCGGCTACGGCGGCCTGAACTATGTCGAGGACGGTCTCGCAAATCACTGCTTCCTGGTCAGGGCGGATGTTGTCCGATCGTTCGGCGGTGACACCGATTCAATGGTTGACGAGCTTGTGCTGTCCAATATCCGGGCGAGGCAGACTCTCGGCAACGCCAAAAAACAATTTGACTGGCTCGCCGTCGCAGTGGACGGTTTTGGCCCAAAGGAGCTTGTACCTGCGCCAAATCTTTTCGCGGTCGGGGACGCCGGGGCGTTCATAGATCCGTTTACCGGAAGCGGAATGCTGATGGCGCTCGAGAGTTCGGATCTGCTCGCCAAAGCGTTGGTCCGCGGAGCCAGCTCGCTCGAAACTGCCGCGGAAGGATATCGGGCGGACCATCGTTCGAAGTTCGCACGAAGACTTCGCCTCTGCGCCGTGATGCGCAGGATCGCCTACCTGCCAATGTTCGCCGGAGCTGCGGTCTCCGCGGTCGGACTCAGTTCAACCGCTCGGAAACTGCTTGCAAGAAGTACCAGAAAAGGCGCCGAAGCCGGCGGCTCATGGTTTCTGTAGATTACAAAAACATTACAATTTGCTTGCCTTTAAGTCAGTCAGACAGTAGAATTTGGGGCAATCAATTCTTGTTTCTGCACTGCCGTTAGCGTTTGGAAAAACCTGCACTCTGATCACAACCGTAGTCCGCACGGAGAAGCGAATTCGTCGGGCGTATGATGTTGGCGGCTTTGATTTGTAAAGACATCTTGCTGAGGAGATAAAAGGATGAAGGCGTTTAACAATGCTAGTACGGTCCTCGCCGGGCGGTTTTTTGTTTTGTTCGCGGTTCTGGTCTTTAGTGCGGTTGGTGCGCTTGCGCAAGCACAGGCCAGCTCCGCTGATCTTGCCGGTACCGTTGTGGATCCGACCGGCGCTGTCGTGCCGGGTGCTACCGTTACAGTTCGTAACGCTGCCACAGGATTTTCGCGATCGGTCACGGCGAATGATGAAGGTGCTTACCAGTTCATTGGCCTTCAGCCCGGAGTGTATGAGGTGTCCGCGGAGGCGCCCACTTTTTCTAAAGCGGTGGTCTCCAACATTAAGCTGACCGTTGGCCAGCGCGCGGAACTGCGGATACCGCTCGAGATCGGCGCTCAGGACATTGTGGTCAATGTCGGTGTCGGCGACGCGCAGCTTGTGGAAACGACCAGTTCGACCGTATCGAATACGATCGAGCAGCAGAGGATCGAGAATCTCCCGATCAATGAGCGGAGTGCTACCGGTTTTGCTCTTACCCTCTCGACCATTGGCCGTGACAACGGCCGACCGATCGGTCCCGCCCCGACTTCGGGCCTGAATATTGGAGGACAGCGCGGACGTTCGACGCTTGTTCAGGTTGACGGCGCGGATTTCACTGACAACTCCATCAACGCTGCCAGAACTACGGTCTCTCAGGAGGCGGTTCAGGAATATCAGGTAGCGACGAACTCGTATGCCCCTGAATTCGGCAGGGCTACGGGCGGTATCGTCAACGTCGTTACAAAACGCGGTACCAACGAATTTCACGGCAATGTCTTCGGGTTCATACGCGACAAGAGCATCCAGGCGCGCAACGCATTTGCACCGGTGGACAAGCCGGACTTCCGCCGCACGCAATGGGGCGGGACGATCGGCGGTCCGATCGTGAAGGACAAGACGTTCTTCTTCGCTTCATACGAACGCCGCGACCGCGACGAATCCGGTTTCTTTACCAGCGACGTTGGACAGGGACTGGATCAGTCGGTCACGCTCGGAGCGCCCATACTTCCTTTCACACAAACATTTAATGGGCTCACCACAGAGCAGGTCCAGTTCGCTCAGACGCTGATCGGGACAGGAAACGCCGGTTTCATCAACACCGCAGTTCAATATCTGTATCTCGCTTCCAGCGGAACCAGCACCGGCCTTACGGGGACGAATCCCCTTATCAGCGCCGGCGGAGCGATTCCGGCCGGTCAGGTCGTCGGACCCAGGTTCTTCCTTTCGGGAGCGCCGGTGCCCACCAGCACGGTCGGAGTAAACGGCGATTTCATCGCGTTTCGTCCCTTGAACGATCTTCAGAAGATCTTTCCGGTGACCGAGAATACCAACTATTTCTCGGTTCGCGGAGACCATCAGATCAACCAGGACAATCAGCTGACAATGCGGTTTGGTTACAACACGAGTGACTTGACGGGTATTCAGGTCGAATCGCAGAACCAGTCGCTGGGCCAGAACGACTTCTCGAGAACAGGTATTCAGAACCTTTCCGACTACTCGTTCTCTGCGGGTTTGAATTCGATCCTAAGTTCGAATTGGGCAAACGAGTTCAAGTTCTCTTGGGGGCGCCGAGACACGACCTTTAAGTCTCAGGTTGGCGATGCGGTCGCGTTTAACATCTCCGGCGCCGCGTTCATTGGACGAGAGCTCTTCTCGCCGGTCGATCGTACCGAGAATCGATACCAGTTCGCGGACAATGTTAACTGGGTTCTGGGCGATCACATTATAAAATTCGGCGGCGATTTTAACATCGTTCGCATCCCCGCGGCGGTGTTCGAACTGAACTTCGCCGGGCTTTTCAACTTCGGACCGACCCGGCTCACCTTTCCTGAGGGCCTCGAGTTGACGACAGGCGCCGGCTGCATTCCGGGCGCGTCGGCGACTTGCGCCCCCGTGCCGAACTTAACTCCGGTGCAGGCGTACGGACTTGGTTTCCCCTCGACTTACATTCAGGGATTCGGCGACCCGGTATCCCAGATCAAGAACACGCCGCTCGCGTTCTTTGCCCAGGACACGTGGAAAGTCCGGTCGAATCTGACGATCAACTACGGTCTTCGTTATGACGTCGAGTTCACGGAAACGATCGCGCCAGTCGGGATAACCGATCCGCTTTCGGGCATCGTTCTTTCGCCGGCCGACATACTCACCGCTCAGGACGCGGTCGGGGTACAGCAAGGCATTCCCAGGGACAATAACAACTGGGCGCCGAGGCTGGGTTTTGCATGGGACATCAACGGTGACGGCAAGACGGTAATTCGCGGAGCTGCCGGAATCTTTTACGATCACCCACTACTCGCCGCGGCTTTTAACTCGGATATCGCCGATACCGCTCAACAGCAACAGTCGGTGCTGACTGCCGGCAGCCCGGCATCAACTTCGCTTCTCAACGCCGCACAGGTCTTCCAGGGAACGGTATGTGTTCCTGGAGCTCCGCAGACACCGGTCTGCGCTGCTCAGGGACCCGCAGTGTTCACGCCGGGTGTAGCTACGAGCGCGATCTATCAGTTCGGCAGGCAGCGTTTCGACGACCAGACCTATACTGGATTCGGCGCCGTTCTGCCGTTCTCGCTTCCGATCGGCAAGGACTTTGAGTATGCATCTGCGTTTCAGGCCAACTTCGCGGTTCAAAGGCAGCTAACCGAGGATATGGCGCTGACGGTCCAGTACATCCATGTCGGCGCCCGGCATTTGCCTCATCCGACTGATCTGAACACGCCGAATACGGATCTGCAGATCGAGAACTTCCGACGGTTCGCAGGTCGCAATCCGGTCAACACAACAGAAGCGGTCGCTTTCTCGGTGCCGCTCGCCAGCAGCATGCAGTACACGGTTGTGATTCCGGGAATTCTGGCGGTCAACAATTCGACCGGACTTTCGTTCATCGCTCCTGCGGTGGCGAACTTCTTCCGGCCTAATGCACCGAACTACTTCCTGGCGCAGGCGCTCACCGGCGGAGCCGTCACCCCCTCGGTCCTCAACGGGGCGCTTCTCGCAACAAATTCACTTCGAACTCCGGGCGACATCTCGCCTTTCGGTGCGGTCAATGCGCAGATATCGGATGGAAATTCCAATTATGACGCGATGAATGTTGAACTGAAACGTCGATTCTCGAACAACTTCACGTTTCTCGCTTCATATACATGGGCGCATTCCATAGACGATTCGTCCGACCTTCAGACACTTCTGCTTCCGCAGGACGTGAACCGATTCAACCTTGAAAGGGGAGATTCGCTCTTCGATCAGAGGCACAGGTTCGTGTTCAGCGGTCTTGTATCTTCGCCGGTAGACTGGAGAAGCGCGGATTCAACGTGGAAGAAGATTTTCGCCGATTTCACGGTGGCGCCGATAATTGAGGTTTCATCCGGCAGGCCGTTCAACATCATCACCAATACCGATACGAACAACGACCAGTCTTCCCAGACTGACAGGCCGAATGTCGAATCGGATGGGGCGTTGACGACACCCCAGGCATTTTCGATCGGAAATCTCGGCAGGAACCGAGGCATCACGCATTCCTTCGCTTCGTTCGACCTGAGGATTTCCAGGGCGTTCAGGTTCGGCGAGAGGTTCAAGATCGATGTGATCGCGGAAGGGTTCAATCTGTTCAACAGGTTCAACGAAGGATCCGCGTCGCCGTTCTTTGATGACGTAAACGAGTTCGGACAAAGGAACGGAGGCAAGTACTATAGCCGCCCGACCGCCGCTTTCGACCCGAGGCAATTCCAGTTCGGAGCGAAGTTCACGTTTTAACTGCGAATTGTTTAGCCCGCCCATTCATCGGTGGGATCGTGAACAGTAAGCAGCGTATTACGAATCGTGAGGGCTCGGCATCTGTCGAGCCCTTTTTTAGGCGGTGCCAGTCCGATAAACTCCGGTTTGTCGGCAAACCTCTCGGTGCTCGGGAGAGGAGTGGCAAACTAAAGTGTGCCGAACAAACGAGGCCGACATTCAGCGCTCAAAGACCCGAGGCTGTCTAAAATGTCGATTGAAACTGTCCTCTGACGATCTGGATCGTCAAGCCTGGCTGATGGAATACATCAGTTGCCCCCGGCTTTAGACGGGGGTGAAGGGCGTGCGTAAATGAAAACAGGGGCTTCAGCCCCGATATTGCCGGCTAAAGCCGGCGAGAGATTCAGGAAATGACTCCCTGTCCCCCCGCTGAAGCGGGGGGCAACTGATCTCTTCAAGAGTAAAGCAGCACTATAGGAGGCTAGGGAAGAGTCTTGAATTGCTTTTCAGATAGCTCTCCCTGAACATTCAAGGCTAGACGTTTCAAGGCTAAACGTTCATGACAAAACAACTCATAGCTCATGGTTTTCGCTTCAAAGATCTTCCTGGTGCGGCCTGCGCAGTTCGGGTATAACCCGCAGACGGCGGCCAGCAATTCCTTCCAGAAACTGCCTGAATACTCGCGGGATGAATCCAGCCGAATGGCGCTGGCGGAGTTTGACGCTTTCGCGGGGGGAATTTCAGGACTCGGTATCCAGGTTGTCGTCGGAGAAGATCGTGCGCAGCCCCATACTCCTGACGCGGTATTCCCGAACAACTGGTTCTCAACGCATCCGGACGGAACGCTTGTTCTGTACCCGATGGAAGCTGAGGCGCGGCGCAAAGAGCGTGACCCCTTGCTCATTCAAAAGATATCCTCGGCTTCGGCTGTGCGGCGCACCATCGACCTCTCGTCTCACGAGAACGAAGGGAGGTTTCTCGAAGGAACGGGAAGCCTGGTTCTCGACCACGTCGCAAAGACCGCTTACGCCTG
This sequence comes from Acidobacteriota bacterium, assembly GCA_024640445.1. Lineage (GTDB taxonomy): Bacteria > Acidobacteriota > Blastocatellia > Pyrinomonadales > Pyrinomonadaceae > Aridibacter. The sequence goes on from JAHEEZ010000087.1 coordinate 10,583, forward strand.
CATATCGTCTCGAACACACCCGGGACTGGTGTCGGAATGGGCTTCCGCAACAGGTTACCGGCCGGTCGCATTTCGCGCGTACGGATCGGACGGCACGCCTGTCTACCACACAAATGTGCTGATGTGTCTGGGCGCGGGTTTCGCTGTTCTCTGCGCTGAATCAATCACCGATCCGGCGGAGCGCGGCAAGGTGATCGGCGAACTTGAAGCGGGCGGCAGAGAGGTCATTCGCATTTCGCAGGAGCAGATGGCGGAGTTCGCGGGAAACATGATCCAGCTTGAGAACGTGAAAGGCGAGCGGATACTCGTGATGTCCGAAAGAGCGCGTGAAAGCCTGGACCGGGAACAGTTGGAAGCGATAATCGCCCGCACGAAGATCGCATCATTTTCGATCCCGACGATAGAGGACTGCGGCGGCGGCTCTGTTCGGTGCATGATCGCCGAACTTTTCTGAGGAGCAAATATCAAACTTCGAACCGAAAACAAGGCGGATGCTTCGAGGCTGATCAAGCAGGCGGCGGCTGATGCAGGATTCCAAAAAGCCGGAATCGCGCCCGCGGGTCCTTTGGAAGAAGAGGCGGAGAGGCTCAGGGAATGGCTGCGGCTTGGATATCACGGCGCGATGCGCTGGATGGAGCGCGATCCGGATATGCGTTCTGATCCGCGATCATTCTTTGAAGGCGCCAGATCTGTGGTATCGGTCGCATTGAACTATTACACCCCCCACGAACACGATCCAGATCCGCGAAAAGGCAAGGTTTCGCGCTACGCCTGGGGCGACGACTACCACGATGTGGCGCGTGAGAAATTGTATGACCTTCTCAAACGGATCGAAGAGATCGTTCCCGGAGTCCGCGGCAGGGTTTGCGTCGACACAGCTCCGATACTCGACAAGGCGTGGGCCGTTAGGGCAGGCATAGGATGGCTTGGCAAGCACACCAATGTCATTACCACTGATTTCGGATCGTGGGTCTTTCTGGGCGAGATACTTCTTGACGCCGAACTCGAATTCGACGAGGAGCCCGTCGAAGATCATTGCGGCACCTGCACGGCATGTCTCGACGCCTGTCCGACGGGTGCGATCGTCGAGCCTTATCTCGTCGACTCGAACAAGTGCATCTCCTACGCGACTATCGAGCTCAGGGACGAAGCTATCCCCGCACAGGTCAGCGAGAATCTGGGGGGCTGGCTATACGGCTGCGATATCTGCCAGGACGTGTGCCCGTGGAACCGCTTCAGACAGGAAACGGACGAAACAAGATTTGAGCCCAGGCCCGGAAATGTCAGCCGCGATCTTGATGAGACCGCAGCAATGGACCATGCAGAATACGTCGAAACGTTTCGGAAGAGCGCGATGAAAAGGACGAAACTCGAGGGCCTGAAACGCAATGCAAGGGCGCTGATCGAGGCGCAAAAAACCAACTGATCACCTGCGCATCGGAATCGGGCATTGGAAATTGTCCGGTGCGGGTCTAGAATTGAACGAATGAACACAAAGGTAGGCCAGTTGACGGATTCCTACGGCAGACCGATCACCGATCTCAGAGTCAGTGTGACGGACCGTTGCCAGTTCCGTTGTTTCTACTGCCTTCCGAACGGCGAACCGCCGCTCGCAAAAAAGGACACCATTCTGACGTTTGAAGAAATACTCCGTGCCGCACGTGTTTTCATCGGACTTGGAATCGAGAAGATACGCCTGACCGGAGGCGAACCGATGCTGCGACGAGACCTCGATAAACTCGTCGAAGGCCTGGCCGCACTTAAAGCAGACGGCCTGAAGGACATCGCGCTTACTACCAACGGTTTCTCGATCCGGGAGAAGGCAGTCCGGCTGAAGGACGCCGGACTCGACCGGATCACCATCTCGCTTGACTCTCTGGATGCCGCTAACTTCCGGGACATCACCGGCGTGGACAAACTCGCGGAAGTGCTCGACGCGATCGAAGCGGCGAAGGAAGCCGGGCTTGAGCCCGTGAAGATCAACGCGGTGATAGTCCGCGGAAGGAACGAATACGAACTGGCCGATTTCGCACGGTTCGCACGCGAGACGGGCGTCTCGATGCGTTTCATCGAATTCATGCCTCTTGATTCCGGCCACGAATGGTCGCGCGAAATGGTCGTATCGGGCCGTGAAGTCCGTGATGCGATCTCCGCGGAGTATCCCTTGGAACTCAGAAACAGCGAGCGCGGCAGCGAGACCGCGTGGAAGTACCGCTTCGCCGACGGCGCGCCCGGAGAGATAGGCATCATCGCGCCCGTCACAGAAATGTTCTGCGGACAGTGTTCACGTATCCGCCTTACCGCTGACGGTCAGATCCGCACGTGCCTGTTTTCTTCAGCCGAGCATGATCTTCGCGCGGTGCTTCGAAGCACCGACTCCGATTCCGATGTCGCCGAATACATCAGAAATGTGACCTTGAAGAAGGAAGCCCGCCACCATATCAACGACACAGATTTCGTCCAGCCGGACCGCACAATGAGCTTCATTGGCGGCTGATCTG
>JAHEEZ010000325.1 GCA_024640445.1 Acidobacteriota bacterium
GCGCCTTTGTCCGTATTGTCGGCGGAAACTATCCAAATGTCTGTGTTCGGATTGCCATCAGGTTCCTTGGTGCGGTTGCTGACAAAAGCTACCGACCTGCCGTCCGGGCTCCAGGCGGGATCCGAATCGTCAAAATCGCCCGATGTTATCTGCCTTGGCTCATCCTTTGAGCCGACATCGAATACGTAGAGATGTGTGCGGAAACGGTCCAGATAACCCGCGTAGTCACGCTTGAACTGAAGCCTGTCGATCACATATGGCCTCGGTTTCTTGTCGTCTTTCGGGTCTTCCGTAAGTTCGTAAGGTTTTGGGTCGTTTATTGAAAGGAGAAGCCGTTTTCCGTCGGGCGACCACTTGTATCCTGATACTCCCTGTTTCACCTTCGTCAGTTGCTGCGCCTCGCCCCCCAGCCGATTGAGCGACCACACCTGCGTCTTGTCCTCACTGTCCTTCTTGTCATCACCGGACTCGCTCCGTTTCGCGAGGAACGATAGGAATTTCCCGTCCGGACTCCACTGAGGGCTCGACGCCGAGTAGCCCTTCGCGGTCATCGGGATAGCATCGCCTCCGGCAGTCGGCACCATCCAGACGCGGGTCTCGGACTTATCTTTTTTCAGATCGGTTGTCGAAACGGTGTAAGCGATCCATTTGCCGTCAGGGCTTATTTCCCCTCCGCGTATGTTCTTCATCGCGAAATAATCGTCGATGGTGATCGCGCGTTTCGGCTCCTGGGCTGAGATGTTTGAGGTTATGGCGAGCAGGGCAATGCAAAAGATGAATCTGAATTTCATACCGGCGGTCTTCCTTCTTTCAGTTTAATAGGTTGGTCGCGATTACTTTAGAACAGAATGCCTGGGAAAAAAAGCGGCGGCGTGTCCGTATTTTCGGCGCGGTACCGTCTAAACGGTTGCGGGGCGCTGAGGGTTTCGCTAAGTCCGCGTTAAGAAAAATTAATAATAATTAATAAAAATTAAGAGGGATATAATGAACGGAATGAACGAGATCGAAAGGCACTACGCTGTTGGGAACATCCTGTCGGCCATCAAAGACGCGCTTTCAGCTTTGGGAAGGTCGGAAAACAACCTTTCCGTTGATGATCTTTCTGCGGTTGATGAGTTCCACATCGGCGGACGGATCGCATCCGAGCATTTATTCAAGCAGCTCGGGATCGGTGCGGGGGACCATATTCTGGATCTCGGCGCCGGAATCGGCGGCGGAGCGCGTTTTGCCGCGGACCGCTACGGCGCAAGCGTGACCGGAATAGATCTGACAGCTGAATACGTCGAAGCCGGCCGTGAAATGAATGAATGGGTCGGGATATCAGACCGCGTTGAACTAAGAGTCGGGGACGCAATAGATCTGAAGTTCCCGGACGAGTTCTTCGACGGCGCGTTCACGATGCACGTATTGATGAATGTGAAGGATAAGCCGAAGGTGTTTGCAGAAGCCTACAGGGTCCTGAAGCCGGGGGCGGTCTTTGGGATCTACGACGTCATGAAGTACGGAGAAGGGGATATCCGCTTCCCGGTTCCCTGGGCAACCGACGGGTCGGCAAGCTTTCTGGCGACGGCGAATGGTTACGTTTCGGAGTTGGAAGCCGCCGGATTTACCGTTGAAGCGGTCAATGACCGGCACGAATTTGGTGTCGGGTTCTTTAAGAAGGTAATGGAAAGGCTGAAAACGGCAGGTGGTCCCCCTGCCTTTGGACTACATCTGTTGATGGGTTCGAACGCGAAGGAGAAGGTAGAGAACCTGACGGCGAATCTGATCGAGGGCCTGGTCGCTCCGTACGAGATAATCGCAAGAAAGCCCTGATCCCGGAATTAAGATAAACCGCAAAGACGCGAAGTCGCGGAGGGGATTCTTTCTTGGGGGTCCGCATGGCGGCCTTTGAGTTCAAATTTCAACGTCCGAGTCAGCAACGAGAAGAACTTCCCAAGAGAATCTCTGCGTCTCTGCGCCTCCGCGGTTAGTCTTCCGTGAATCGTGAATGGTAAACAATTGGGAGTATTAACCGCAGAGACGCGAAGGTGCGGAGGGATTTGAATGCGGAAGACCGATCGCCGGACTTGAACTTCGAATCAAGAACTCCGATCTTAAAACGACGGGTATTTCCCCAAAAAACATCTGCGTCTCTGCGCCTCCGCGGTTAGTCTTCCGTGAATCGTGAATGGTAAACAATTGGGAGCATTAACCGCAGAGGCGCGAAGGCGCGGAGGAGTGTCAGAAGCCCGACCGTAAGGGAGGGCTATATCGGGCGGTCATGTTTTCAACCTTGCAGGTTCCAGGTTCCAAGTGATTTTCGGCCAAGTTAACCTGCGTCGATACCTAGGAGCCTCTTGAAACCTGGAACCTGTAACCTGAAACCTGAAACCTGAAACCTGAAGTACTATCCCGTCAATTCATCTATTCCCCTGCCCTCGAAGAGCTTCTGCTTCCCGAGCGAGATGTAGAATGCGTAGACTCCGATTGCGATCGTCAGCCCTAGAATGATCATGCTTTCAGTAAAATATGGCCGCGCCGGCTCGAAGGTGAATGGAAGACTCGAAATGAAAGTCATCAGGATACTTACCGCTATTGTCACCATTCCATATCGCGCATAGAGGAAAACGATCCCGACCGTAACCAGGAACTGAAAGCCTGCGGCGACAAGTCCCCTGTTGAAGTAAAACGGCAGGGTGGTATAAGTACCCCAGAGCAAAGCAAGTGCGAAGGTGCCCACCAGTTTCTTCCTGAAGATTAGGTAGAAGACCAGAAGGAGGGTCATAATGCCAAGCGCTGTGATCAACGGAAAAACGAACCCGCCCGATATCCCGTCAATCAGTGAACCTGTACTGCCTGCGGCGTCGATCGCGTCAGTCGATTGCCGCGTCAAATCCTTACTGTAGATGTAATCCCTTAACAGCCCCGCAACGAAGAACGCCCCGATGGAGGCAAAACCCAGGATCCCGCCGATCAGTACATCGCGTCCGATTATAGGATCCCGCAGGTCTCCAGCCAGCATCCTGTTCCAGGAGATCAATAGGTCAGGCCACCAGCGCCTCACCAGGGGCTCAACTGCCAAATACAGCAGGATCAAAACAGCTGTCACTGTCAGTGAGCGCGCGGCGATCAGTCTCAGGGGTTCAGCAAGGCCAAAGAAGGACAGGCTGATGGAGCTGCCGAAAAGGCCTCCGATCGTAAGTACGGAAAAGGAATAGACGCCCAGCTTTAGAGCGCCCTTTTGGTCGATCCGTCCCGCCCGGACATTGCGAATTGCAAGAAAAAGGCCGCCGAAAAAAGTGATCACCCCAACCAGTGCACCGGAATACAGTTGAGAGTCGGCATAGCCCGAGGCGACCGCAGATTCGGGCTGCTCTTCGTCCCACGGAGCAACGCTCCTGAAATAGACCGGCTTACCGTCGTAGGAAGCCGCTTCGATCCGGATCGGGATATCATCGTGGTCCGGCATCGTTCCTTCCCAGGCTGTCCTTCTGTCGGCGAAGACCGGAGGCGTCCATTGCGAACGAACTTCCCGGAATCTGGACATATCAAGCCCCGCGTCCCGAAACAGGACCGACCAGTCGAATACCTTTGCTTCCCCGGTATCGGGGACCACTTTCTTTGGTTCTGCCCTAAGCTCGACCAGCCTTCCACGCGCGTCAAGGCGCACATATTCGGATCCCGGCGTTGTTCTTGCAGGATCGTGTTGCGT
>JAHEEZ010000088.1 GCA_024640445.1 Acidobacteriota bacterium
TCCTCGAATTTCGGAATTTAACCGGTGCCCAAAAAGTGGATATTTCAGTGAACTACTCTATCGAGGGCGTCAAAGGAACCCTCTCCGGGATAGTTGAAGATGATCAGGATCTAACTGACACGCAAAAGAGCGAGCTGGCTCCATCCGTGTCGGAAGCGTCTGGACGAATTGAAAATCTTGCGAGGGAGTTTTTCGCTGATGAGGCCGCGATTGCCAAGATTTCCGAGCTGGCTATCTTCAAAGTTTACGACGAGAACTTTTCAGATGCGGAACTGCGCGAAATGATCTTGTTCTTCAGGACTCCGACAGGCAAGAAGGCTGCGGCCTTTCTGCCTAACGTAACAAGTCAGGTTGAGAAACTGGTTCAGCAGGATATCGTCGCAAAGCTTAAGGAGTTGATCGAACCGCAGTATCAGATCGAAACCGAGAAACTGGAAAAGAAGGTAAAGGAGACGAAAGCCGCGAGGCCTTAGCGTGGATTATGGCCTAAGGAAATGGACCGATTTCGTCAACGTCGGCGCTTACGTCGGAGATGAATTCGCCCTGAACCATTCAGCCAGCGTCTTCTCACCGACCGTTCCGGCGGCTACGCCCTCAAACACTATCACCGCCTCTTCTTCTGTGGCAGCCAGTTCCGCTCCGTTCATTCTTAAAAATGTGTAGGCACAAACCAATCCAACCCGCTTGTTTCCATCAATGAAAGGGTGGTTCTTGATGATCCCGAATGCGTACCCCGCGGCCAGGTCATAAAGATCAGCACTTCCGTAAATTTGTTGGTTTCTGGGTCTGGCAAGTGCTGATTCCAGCAGACCGCGATCACGCAGTCCCGCCTTCCCGCCGAACTCGCGTATCAGCTCAGAGTGAATCAAGAGGATCACGGAAAGGGGGACGAATCGTATCACTTTGCCAGTTCCTTCAGCGCATTGCGGTATTTCTTCATCCCGGTGCGCGCCGCTTGCAGCGCATCTTCGAAATCCGGATCGTAAGGCGTGATCCTTATCCCCTCGGCGTCAACGCTGACTATGACCTCATCGCCTTCTGTAAGATGGTGGCTGTTCAGGGTTTCTGCGGGAAGTATCGCGCCCAAAGAATTACCGATCTTTCGTATTTTGACCTTTACCATTCAGACCTCCATGTTATTACTGACGTTATAACACCTAAGGAGATGATGTAAAGGCGATTTCGCGATAGTTTGCAGCGGGAAGATTGTTATAATGCGAGCCAGATGACTTAGCGTTTGATCTTGTCGCCGATCATCACTCCCTCATTCGGCGGGCTTTTCACAGGTAGCCTATTTCTGCGGGAACTCTTGATAGTGATTCGGATGTGCGGGAGCGGGTATGAAGCGAAACAGGATCGTTGGATTACTTTTCTTTTCAGGTTTATTGGCAGCTTCTGCCGCTGCTCAGCTTTCCGCGGAAGACCGGGCGGCAGTCGATTCATATAAGTCGGTCGTAAAGAAAGCCCAAACGGGAAAGGCGGCGAGGCGCGTCGAAGCGGCATTTGAAGCCATTACCACTCTCCGGGATGCTCTTACCCGGGAGGTGGCTGACGGCGGCACATTGCTGGAGTCTCTGCCGGATGCAGATTATCAGCGCCTGGAAAAAGAACTGAAGGGAGTCTTGATCAACCGCGAAGAGATCATCCTTGTGAGACCTGACAATGACTTCTGGATCAAACTCGCGGCGACGAAAGGCTACGACGCGGACAAGGCGTTCTTCGCAGCGTTCTACAAGACATATCCCGACGATGTTTGGCCCGTGTACAACGAGCAGCAGACCGACGTAACCGGCTGTACCCGTTTCGGAAGCCTCAGTCTAGTAAGCACATACCGTTTGTGGACAAAATTCAAGGTAAAGTTTGGGTCCCGCTATGGGTCAGCGGTCAAGGTCGAGGTCGATGCTGTTCTGGAAGAGCTAACCCAGTCCACCTGCGCCTGCGGCACCAAGGCCCAGTTCAAGCGCGAACTCGAGGAATTCAATCGTGCGTTTCCGAAATCGCCAGTCAGAAGCAAGATCGACAAACGTCTGCGGGATCTGCGATTGGGTCGGTCAGAAGTACGTGCAAGCTGCCAATCAGGGTAAGCGGATCCCGGTTAAAAGGGGGTGCGTTCCGGTTAACTGCCTGGGATAGAACGGAACAGATCAAGTTGATTATGAAGAACGACAAACAAGATCGAAGGGAGTTCTTGAAAACCGGCCTCGCGGGCATTACCGCCGCCGCAGTTTTGGCTAAGGGTGTTTCCGGGAAAGACGTGTACCTCGACGAGATATATAGCGAACTGGAAGAGATCACGATCGCCGAGCTCCAGGCGAAGATGCGCTCTGGCGAGCTGACGTCCCGAAAGATCACCGAGATGTATATCGCGAGGATCAAGGCGCTCGATCCGAAACTCAACTCGGTGCTCGAGATAAACCCGGACGCGCTCGCGATCGCGGACAAGATGGACAAGGAGAGGAAGAAAGGCAAGGTCCGTTCACCGCTTCACGGCATTCCGGTGTTGATCAAGGACAACATCGACACCGCAGACAGGATGAAGACCACCGCCGGATCGCTGGCGCTTGTAGATGCGCCGATTCCCAAACGCGACGCGTTCATTGTGAAGCGGATGCGCGAAGCGGGTGCGGTTCTCCTGGGCAAGACCAATCTTTCAGAGTGGGCGAACTTCCGCTCGACAAAATCGATCAGCGGATGGTCTGGCCGCGGAGGCCAGTGCAACAATCCGTATTTTCTGGACCAGAATCCCTGCGGATCGTCTGCCGGAACAGGCGTTGCGATCTCGGCGAACCTGGCCGCGGTCGGAATCGGGACTGAGACGAATGGCTCGATCATCTGCCCTTCGGTTCGCAATGGCGTTGTCGGCATCAAGCCTACGCTAGGACTTGTTTCCAGAAGCGGCATCATCCCGATCGCGCATACGCAGGATACCGCGGGACCGATGGCGCGCACCGTGGCAGATGCCGCCGCGTTCCTCAGCGTGATCGCGGGAAGCGACAAACGTGATGCAATAACGAAACAGGTAAAGCGGGAAGACTATTCAAAATACCTGGACGCCGACGGCTTGAAGGGCGCCAGGCTAGGGGTTCTTCGTAGTCTCGTGGGAAGAAGCGAGGAAGCGAAGAAGATAATGGACTCGCATTTCGAAGCGCTCGAAAAGGCGGGAGCCGTCATTGTCGATGTCGAGATCGACCGTCCGGAGACCTATTCAAAAGATACTCTCGACGTTCTGCTATATGAGTTCAAGACCGATCTGAACAAGTATCTGCAGGAGCGCGGATCCAAATACAAGACACTAGCCGACCTGATCAGATTCAATGACGAACACAAGGATAGGGAGATGCCGCTCTTCGGCCAGGAACTGTTCGAACAATCTGAGGCAAAGGGCGAGCTGACGGACAAGGAATATCTGGACGCGCTTGCGAGGATCAAAAAGGCGGCACGCGGGGACGGGATCGACAAGATCATAAACGGCGAAAAGCTCGACGCGATATTTTCTCCTACCACCGGTCGCGCGTGGGGATTCGCGGCGGTCGCGGGCTATCCGAGCATCACCGTCCCTGCGGGATTCGTAGAAGGAATGCCCGCGGGCGTCCTTTTCATAGGTCAGCCGTTCACGGAAGGAAAGCTGATCAAATATGCGTACGCGTTCGAGCAGAAGACGAAGGACCGCCGGAAACCGGAGTTCGTACCGAAGAAACCGGGGAGCGATCAGTCGTCTTGATGAATCGCAGGCATTTGAGAGGAAGGTGAGACTACTTTTTTTCGAAACCACAACTTAAGTCGTAACAACCCACCAAGAACCTTTTTGTAGCATGATATCCGTGATACAGTGATGCCGTGATACGGTCGTTTGCAGACACTGCCACTGAGGACATTTTCAACGGACGGAACACGAGATTGGCGCGAAGCGCATGTCCGCGCAATTTGTGGGCGATCGCCGCCCGGAAACTTGACCAAATAGATTCGTCGGAAGAACTTCTGGACCTGAGGATACCTCCAGGTAACAGACTTGAATTGCTTTCGGGGACTCTGAAAGATCAGTACAGTATCCGTATCAATGATCAATATCGGATATGTCTTGTATGGACTGATAGCGGACCCGATCAAGTAAAGATCGTTGATTATCATTAGGAGAAATTATGGTTAGAATTCCTTCAGACCGCTCGCCAACTCACCCGGGCGAGATGCTTTTTTCCGAGTTCCTGGCTCCGATGGGGATAACACAGCGTGAACTTGCGGATGGGATTCACGTGCCATATCAGCGAATTAACGAGTTGATCAATGGCAAGCGCGGGATTACACCGGCAACGGCTTTGAGATTAGCGAAGTTCTTTGGCAATACTGCGGGATTCTGGATGAACCTTCAGCTCCGATGCGACCTGTTCAACGCGGAAAAGAATGAAGCAGAAGCCCTTGCGGCTATCGAGGAGTTTCAGACGGCGTAGGCTGGAAACTCGCGCTTTTATGGGTCGCTGAACTTGCCCGGTTAGATTTCGTAGGAGTGTTGTAAACCGGGAGAAATAAGACATGTTCTGTCCAAACTGCGGAAGAGACAATTCGAACGAGCTTAAGTTTTGTGCTTCGTGCGGGACGAATCTTGACGCTGTGTCGCGCGCGCTTACGGGGCGCGATGAAGATGTCGTTACGCGCCTCGATGCAGGCCTCGACCAATTCATATCCCGCTATACCGAGCACATCTTCACAGAGCCGGCGCCGCTTTCGGGTGACCGCAGCGTTGTCCGCTCCTGGCGCCTCCTTGGACAGGCCTTCGTCACGTCGATGATCGATCTGTTCATGTTTATCATAATGTGGAACATTCTGCCTTGCAGATTCCTTCTTCTGCTGATCACAAGCCCGATCAGGATGATGGCTGAAAAGAACCGTAAACTCGCGGCGGGGGACCTACGATCCCTTGAATACGAAGTGCCTGTTTTCGACAAGCCAAAGCAGGGATTTCTTCAGCGAGGGGTTCCGAGTGTGACGGAAGAGACAACTACGAATCTCTCCTCAAAGACCGTCGGGAGGGGAAAGGTGCCGATCACGGACAAGCTTGAGTAGTGATTGGGGAATCACGACAGAATCTCCCATCCGTGAACAGGCGGGCTGAACGATTCACCTGGCCATCAATGACTCCCACCCGTTCACGGGTGGGCTAAACAGTTCATAGTTCAAAGCTCACACCAATGGAAATTCGCATAGACGATCTTGAAGGTCCAGAGATAATCGCCCTCCTCGAAGAACACCTCCGGCGGATGCAGGCAACCTCGCCGCCCGAAAGCTGCCATGCGCTGGATCTTTCGGGTCTCAAGAAACCTGAGGTCACTTTCTGGACAGTTTGGCAAGGACCGGAGCTTGCCGGATGCGGAGCGATCAAAGAGATCGACCCGACTCATGCCGAGATCAAATCGATGCGGACCGCCGACGAGTTTCTGCGGCGCGGAGTGGCGTCGCTTCTGCTCGATCATATCTTCGAAATGGCGCGTGAGCGCGGATACCGCCGCCTTAGTCTCGAGACCGGATCGATGAAAGAGTTCGACGCTTCGCGGGCCCTCTACAGAAAGTTCGGATTTGCCGAATGCGAACCGTTCGAAGATTACGTCGAAGATCCGAACAGCGTCTTCATGACCAAAATGGTGGATTGACGCCCCCACGCCTTTGTCGTACTGTAAGCCGAATCTTTCGGCGTTTGCACTTTGACGCTTCCCTGCGGTCATCCCATTTCCGGAGAGAACAATTTATGGCAAAGCCTGCCTCGACGGGCTCTTCTGTCAAACTCACGCGCGGCCTCACTTTCGTTCCCGCAGCGGCGATCATTATCACAAGCGTTATCGGCACGGGGATATTCCTGAAGGCACGGACGATGACCTGCAATGTGGGCACGCCCGGAATGGTCCTTTTGGCATATGCCGTCGCGGGAATCTTTTCACTTGCCGGCGCGCTCACCTTCGCGGAACTCAGCGCTATGATGCCGAGGTCAGGAGGACACTATAACTATCTCGGAGCGGCGTTCGGGCGAATATGGGCGTTTCTTTTCGGCTGGATGCAAGCCTTTATCGATACCGCTGGATCGGGTGCGGCAGGCGCGATAGTCTTCGTGATCTTCTTCAACGACCTGATCGGAGGCTCGCTCTCGCCGATCGTTTCGCAATTGATCGCGGTCGTGGTGCTTCTCGTCGTAATGGCGCTGAATCTCACAACCGTTCACGCCAATGGCGCCGTTGCGACCTTCATCACGGCTCTAAAGGTCCTGATGGTTTTCGGGATCGGAGCGGCAGCTTTCCTGTTCAGCGACGGTTCCTGGGCGAATTTTGGGGCGAGCGGCGCATCGGGCACGTGTGAGGGAATTCCGGCCAATTCCATGCTGGGGATCGCGGGATTCGGCGCGGCGGTGGTCGGAGCGCTTTGGAGCTACAACGGCTGGTCGGCGGTGAGTGTCATTGCGGAAGAGGTGAAAGATCCCGGCAAGACGCTGCCGCGCGCGCTTATCTGGGGTTGCATACTGATCATCGGACTATATCTGCTCATCACGGCGGGATACTTTTACGTACTCGCGCCGGTCGAGGTTGCGAGCGTTCCGGAAACGGCGTCCGTTTCAGGTGTTGTTCTGGCGAAGATGATCGGCGCGGGCGGGGCCTCACTTATGGCCGCGGGCCTTCTGGTGTCCCAGTTTGGTGCGCTGCACGCCAATTTTCTTACGGGTTCAAGGCTTCCCTTCGCGATGGCGCGCGATGGAATGCTTCCGCGAACTCTGGCGAAGGTATCACCGAACACCCACGTTCCCACCCACGCGGTCGTGTTGCTCGTATTGGTGGCGATCGCACTTGCTTTACTCGGCACTTTTGACGTGATCACGGATATGATCGTAATGGCATTACTGTTCTTCAACGGTCTTGGCATCGCCGCGATCTACGTTCTCAGGAAAAAACTTCCCGACGCGAAACGCCCGTACAGAATGTGGGGCTATCCCTGGGTTCCGGCTTTGTTCCTCATCGCCACGCTCTACCTGATGATCAACACGTTCTTCGCTACACCCTGGCGGGCGATAGCCGGACTCGGGATTGTGTTGCTCGGTCTGCCGGTCTACGCATATTATGCGCGCGGACTGGCCCCGGATAGGATCGAGGATTGGCTTGATCAGGAACAGGACGAATCGAATTCCGAAGGAGAAGAAATCGGCAATAAGGAATAAACGAACGTCCCGCAGACTTCTTGGCTGTGAAGTGCAGGATAAATGGCCTGCACATCACTCCACCGGTCGTGGTTTGACCGGCGATCTGGAAACAACCAAGAGGTAATCTATGATGAGGGTAATACTGGCACTTATTTCCGTTGCTTTTCTTCTGATCTCCTTTAATTCTTTGGCGACAGCGCAGACGGTGACGCCTGATCTCCAAAATGTCCCGTTGGGTAAAGGATGGAAAGGCGCGATCGATGCTGCCAAGGTCGTTGGCAAAGATGGTGCGGTGGCGATCGAATTCGACAGGGTCGGCCAACAGGTTGTATGGCTCGACGGTTTCGAATTTGAGAGCGGTACCATAGAATTTGACGCAAAAGGTAAGAGCGATCCGCCTCAAAGCAGCTTTATCGGCGTGGCATTTCGAGTCGCAGACGCCGAGAATTTTGATCTGGTCTATTTTCGGCCTTTCAATTTTCGCGCTAGTAACCCTGAGAGGAAGTCGCACGCGGTACAGTACACTTCTGAGCCGAAGTGGCCCTGGAATGTACTGAGAAAAGAAAAACCCGGCGAGTACGAGAAGCCGATAACCCCCGCGCCGGATGGTGACGAGTGGTTTCACGCGAGGGTCGTGATCGAAGGTCGCCAGGTGCGGGTCTTTGTGAACGGAGCATCCGAACCTTCGCTCGTTGTAAATGAGCTGTCAGACAGGAAAGGTGGTGCGGTCGGTATCATGAGTTACGGCTACGGCGTCATGGCGAATCTGGAGATCACACCGAAGAAGAACTCTGATAGCAAGAAGACCAATTGATGTCATCAGCGGATTTGACGTTCCCGAAGCCGGGAAATCATACTGTTCCTCATATGGTTTCAAAAGGAGTGCCAGCGATTCCACCTTTATCACATCCGGGATAGAACAAATGCGAAAACTAATTGCGCCCCTGGTCCTGCTGATCGCCGTATCCGCTTTCGTTGCGGCCGGCCAGCAGGAAGGTATTCAGATCACCGAGCCGGCGAACAAAGCTGACGTCCCTTTGAATCCGACATTCAAAGGCACGGTTTCCGATCCGACAGCTAAGGTCTGGCTGGTTGTCAGGCCGTCAGTAACTGAAGATTATTGGGTTCAGGCACCCGCTACTGTCAATGAAGACGGGACCTGGCAGGCAACGATCAACATTGGAAGACCCGGCGGCGAAGATGTTGGCCAGCGGTTCGAGGTCGCGGCCGTTGCGAATCCGAAGAAAACGATCAAAGAGGGAGACAAGCTGACCTATTGGCCCAAATCCCAATGGAGATCGAAGCCGATCAAAGTGACGAGAAGGTAGGTTTGCTCGTATTTGTCCAGACAGAAAGCCCGTGCGAATGCGCGGGTTTTTTTCATTCGCCAGGAGAACTGGAGCCCGACCTGCGCTCTTTCGCTTCGCTCATCGCAGGCAGGGCTGTCTGCGCTCCAGTCAGATACTGCTCAACTCGCGATTATTCTTGTTTGCCAGTCCCTTCTCCGATATGCTTTTCGCCTGACCAACTTTGAAGCCTGCAGGGAATTTAGCGCGGATTAGTCCCTCTGCACGATAGGTCAGGAGTAATACTGCGCAGGGAGAAACGAAATGTCAGAACAGAGTCAAATGAAAGCAGATGCCCCGCCTCCGCACATACAACTCATCCAGATGGGCACAGGTTACTGGATCTCGCGAATGCTATATTTTGCCGCGAAGATCGGACTCGCAGACCTTCTCGCGGATGGACCGAAATCTGCGGATGATCTGGCGGACAAGACGGGCACTCACGCAAAATCGCTTTCCCGGCTGATGCGCACTTTGGCAAGCATCGGAGTTCTTTCCGACGAAGGCGATGGGAAATACGGTCTGACGCCTCTCGGTGACGCGCTCAAAGACGGGGCGCCCGGCGCGGCGCGGTACGGCATCCTCGCCATGTCCGGGAACTGGGCGTGGAAGATGTGGGAGCACTTTGAGTATTCGATGAAGACCGGCGAATCCGCGAGCGTGACCGCTCATGGAGTGCCGGCATTCGAAGCCATAGCCCGGGATCCGGGACTGGCTTCGCACTTCAGCGGCGCGATGGTCTGTTTTCACGGAGAGGAGCCTGCTGCCGTCGCGGAGGCCTATGATTTCTCGCAGTTCGAGACCATCGCTGACGTCGGCGGAGCTACGGGCAACCTCCTGGGGACCATACTCGCAGCGCATCCTGAGCCTGAGGGAATTCTGTTCGACCTTCCCCACGTTACAGTTGACGCACCGAAACTGCTTGAATCGAAAGGGGTTGCTGGCCGGGTAACGATCGAATCCGGCAGCTTTTTCGAAGAGGTTCCGAAGGGAGCAGATGCGTATCTGGCATCGCACATCATACACGACTGGAGTGAGGAGCAATGCCTGGCGATCCTCGGCAACATCCGCGCGGCGATGGGTCCGGAAAGCAAACTGCTTTTGATCGAGATGGTGCTCCCGGAAGGCGACGAGCCGCACCCCGGCAAGATCCTCGACATGGTGATGCTGGTGATGCCCGGCGGCCAGGAGCGGACTGCCGCGGAGTACGGAGAATTGCTCGCCAAGGCGGGGCTGAAGATGACAATGGTCGTCCCGACCGATTCGTCGGTAAGCATCGTGGAAGCGGTCAAAGCTTAGAAGTAGGGGCGGGGCTTGTCCCCGCCCTTGGTAAGCCGTTTAGCCCGCCCGTTTATTGGTGGGAAACCAATGAGCCGTTGAGCCCACCCATTCATGAGTGGGAAAGTGAACAACGCACTGAATGGAGCGCAGGCGCCCTCGCCTGCTGTGAGCGAAGCAAACTGAACTAGGATCCTCACTGTCGATGCGACGCGAAGCTCCTCTCTGAACCTGCATAAACGCTCTTAAACGCCGCTCGGGAGGTGGATATGGCCTTCGTTGGCCTCAGACCTGATGATCACGGAGGTCGTCGACGAGATGACGCCGGTCTCAGTGCACATCTCGAAGAAAGTGCTTGCCAAAGACCATTGACAGTTGGTCGTTATGAGAGTCCTTTTCATTGGAGGAACCGGTTTCATCAGCACGGCCGTGAGCCGCCTGGCGATCGGCGAGGCTTTCCAGATCACTTCCGATGAGGTGTTGAACTGGGATCAGATATATGGAACGATCGCCGAGGCGCTCGGTGTTGAGGCGAATATGGTACATATTCCCTCGGACTCTATCGCCAGAAACGGTACCGCGCCTGACCGGAACGTTGTTGGGGGACAAGACTTGGGGCGCTGTGTTGGACAACGGCAAGATCCGTTCGTATGTGCCGGGGTTCGAATGCAGGATCCCCTTCCGTGAAGGTATCCGGCGATTGATGAACTGGTTCGCCGAGGAAGACGGCCGGCGCCGAATTGACGACGCTGTCAATTAAGAGATAGATCTGATAATCAGTGCATATAGGGGAAAGTAAGCTTAAATTTTGCCCGAGGAATCGGGCACACACGAACACTTTTGGGAAGGAATGTTTGGTACAGGGCATCAAGAAACCTCTCTGACCGTCAGCGGAAATTCGGCTTGAATAACGATACCGAGGAGAAGGCACTATGGGATCACATCTGGATGAAAAGGGCCTGGAATGGCAGATCGGCGTGTGGGACCGTATATCGGACCTGTACATCCGGGAGATCGACCGGCGCTTCATCCCCGTCATCGAGACACTAATGAATCACGCTTCTCTGCAAGGCGGAGAAGCCGTGCTCGATCTGGGTTCAGGTACGGGTTCGCTGACTCTTGCCGCAGCTTCGGCTGTCGCACCGGCGGGTAACGCAGTCGGCGTCGATATCAGTTTGGAGATGATTACCGCGGCAACGCGGAGAGCGAACGATTCGGGCCTTCACAATGTGGAATTTCGCGAGGGCCGTGCTGAGGACCTGCCTTTTGACGACTCTTCGTTCGATGCGGTACTTGCTTCGCTGAGCCTTATGTACGTCATCGACCGCAATTCCGCCGCGCGTGAGATCGCAAGGGTTCTGAAACCCGACGGCCGCTTTGTTGCCGCGGTCTGGGCGGCGCCGGATGAATGCGACATCGTTTTGTTCCAGCAGACCGCCGGAAGTTTCGCGCCTGCGCCTCCGGTGCCGGGTGTGGGGCCCGGATCGATGGCTGACCCGGGCGCGTTTGTCGATCAGTTGACGGAGGCGGGCATCGCCGCTGAAGTAGTGACCGTTGAGCTCGGGTTCGATTTTGAGGATTTTGAGTCCGCCTGGGAAGCGCTTGCCGGAGTGACGACGGCGCAGCTTGCACCCCAGATCCAGGCGAGAGCGAAGCAGGCGGTTCGCGACGCGATGTGGGATGATCCGGAAGAACCCAGACACTTCCGGAACCGGACGCATTTCATCATTGGCCGGGCGTGAATACTCACATTTGAGGGTGAGGAGGTCACAAAAAGAACGGAACAGAAAGTAGGATGTTTTAGTATTCAAGCCTCAGCGTGTGTCCCACGCATCTACGCTATGCCGCTCTCTGATTCAACTTGTAAAGCATGAATACTGCGAAGGACAGGAACACGATCAAACGATCGCTGGTTACAGGCGGAATGATTCTGGCCGCATTTCTGACCCTTTCTTTCGCGCCTCAGTATGCAATCCGTGCGGTAGCTCCGGACCTGGACGTTTATACCCGCTGGGCGATCCGGAGCATTATCGAACTCGCGGGATCGCTCGTTGCGGTCATGGCGCTTTGCCGCGAGAGCGTCTTAGGGTCTATTAGGACGATCCGGCTCAGTGCTTCATTCCCAAAGGCGCTCGGCTTCGCGCTTCTGGTCACTCTCCCAATGCTCCTCGCATTCGGCCTTACAAGTCCTACAAATGAAAAAGCGGACTTGCTTCATTTTGCGTTTTCCTCCGGCGTCGCTCCGTTCGTGGAAGAAGTGCTTTTCAGGGGCCTTGCGTTCTGGATGCTCTACCGATATTCGGGGTGGAATTTCTGGCTGGCGGCGCTGATACCTGCGTTGTTCTTCGGATACGGCCACCTCTATCAGGCGGCAGATCTCGGATCCGCGACGGGGATCTTCTTGATCACGGCCGTGGGTTCGATCTGGTTCAGCTGGCTCCTTCTGAGATGGAACAATCTTTGGGTGCCGATACTGGTCCACGCGCTGATGAACCTCTGGTGGGATGCATTTGCGGTTGACGAAACCGCGCTGGGAGGCTGGCTCGCAAACGGCGCGAGGCTGGCGGTGATCGCTCTTTCTGTGATCGTGACACTCTACGCGACCGCTTCGCGTCCGGAAATAGAATGAAGATCGAATAGAATGGATAGTTTGGAGCAACGCTTTGCGCTGCCTGGCAAGGCAAAGCCCCGTTCTGAACGGATCACATTTACTATGCGAGGAATTGACGTTGCGCCTGGTCTTTGCCGCGGAATGGCGACGAAAGGTAGCCCGGGACAAGCCGGAGGCGTAGCCCGGGTAAGGAGAAACAAAGAACGACAGGCTCCCGAGGGGCGTCGGAACCGACGCAGCAAATGCACTATTAATAAAGAATTTCGAGAAAGCTCAAATTGCGCAAAGGAGAAAAGATGGACCTGGACAGATTTATTGAAGATTGTGTAAACGCGAACAATGAGAGCGATGGGCAGGCCGCGGTCCTTGAAGTGCTTGAGCGTGCGGTGGCGGATCCGGGAGGGGTGCTCGCCGCCCTGGGCGAGCCCCGCAAGGCGATGGTAGAAACACTGTTCCGGTCTGAAACGTTGACGATCCTCAATGCCGTCTGGACCCCGCAGATGAACCTTATGCCTCACAATCATCTGATGTGGGCGAACATAGGCATTTACACGGGCCGGGAAGACAACATCCTCTGGAAGCAAAAAGACGGCGGAATCGAGGCTTATGGGGTCGCAGCTCTGTTCGACCGCGATGCGACC
>JAHEEZ010000326.1 GCA_024640445.1 Acidobacteriota bacterium
GCGAAGATCGATCAAACGACGCTCAGGCCCGCGGTGGATGTCGAATACCTTATTCTAAAGAGCGGATCAGAAGTCCTCCGAGAACGCGAAGACTGGTCTCATCAGCTTTCGGACTCGGACAGCAGGCTCACGCTCGCGAGGACCTTTTCTTCAGCAGGCCTTGCTCCCGGCGAATACGAGATCGTTATCAAGATCGTGGACAGGGTCGGAGAATCGGAGAGAACTGTCACGCAGAGATCAGCGTTCACGATCGTCGATTAGCGAGAATCCAGCCGGGCAGGAAGGGGCTTTCTGAAAATTCGATCGACACCTGTTTTCTGGCGATCTGGATCGTCAAGCCCGGCTGATGGGATTCATCAGTTGCCCCGGGCTTTAGACGGGGGTGAACGGCGCCCACAAATGAACATAGAGGCTTCAGCCACGATATTGCCGGCTAAAGCCGGCGAGAGATTCAGGAAATGACTCCCTGTCCCCCCGCTGAAGCGGGGGGCAACTAATCTCTTCAAGAGTAAGTGAGAACGATCGGAGGGGGGCCAGG
Source organism: Acidobacteriota bacterium (assembly GCA_024640445.1). Classification (GTDB taxonomy): domain Bacteria; phylum Acidobacteriota; class Blastocatellia; order Pyrinomonadales; family Pyrinomonadaceae; genus Aridibacter. The sequence continues at coordinate 539 of JAHEEZ010000326.1, forward strand.
GAAGAGTCTTGAATTGCTTTTCAGACAGCCTCTTTATTTTGTCCGGGCACTCTCTTGCTTCCTCAAACCTTCGATGTTAGATTTCACAGGAAATCAAAAGCGACATCCCGCCAGAAAGAGACCAAACGATGAACACGACAATATCCAACCGCGCTTTGGCGCTGGCAGCACTCTTCTCAATACTCCTGTCCACCGTGGGCGCTCAGACTTCCGATCCCGCTTCCGTATCGGGCAAGCGATTCGGGCGGATCGTCATCCGCAACGCGATCATCATCGACGGGAACGGCACGCCGGCCTCCGGCCCGAAAGACATCGTGATAGTCAACGACAGGATCGCCGAGATCGTCGGCCTCGACCCCGTTGCAATCAAGGAAGGCACCGCCCGTCGGCCTGCAAAAGGTGATGTCGAGATCGACGCTGCAGGAAAGTACGTTATGCCGGGGCTGATCAATCTGCACGGGCATACGCAGGACGAACGCGGCGGCAAGCCTATGCCGGTCGAATACTGCATGAAGATGTGGCTGGCAAGTGGTATTACGACCGTAAGGGATGTAGGAGCGTACTCGAAGACGCTTGAATGGCGCGACCTAAGTGCCAGGAATACAATCGCTTCTCCAAGGATCTATGCCTACGGCGTGTTCAACAACGGTACATCGACCAAAGACGAGGAGTCCGCAAGGGCACGCGTCAGGCAGCTGAAGCAGGAAGGCTATGACGGGATCAAACTGTTCGGGATCGATCGTGACCTGATGGCCCCGATGATGGACGAGGCGCGCAAACTCGGGATGCGGGTCGCCCACCACACGGGCGTCGAAGAAACGAATACCTGGGATGACATCAAGTTCGGGACCACCAGCATCGAGCACTGGTATGGGATCCCGGAAGCCGCGATCGCAAACGGCAGGCAGAATTACCCTTCGGACTACAATTACAACGACGAGGTGGACCGTTTCCGCTATGCGGGAAGGCTCTGGCGCGAATCGGAATGGGACCGTCTGATGAAGGTCTTCGACGCGATGGTCGAGGCGAACGTCGCTTGGAATCCGACCCTCGATATTTACGAGGCGTCACGGGACCTGCAAAGGGCCCAGAATCAGCCCGCGTTCTCGGAGTATCTACATCCGGTGCTTGAAGAATACTTTCGCCCGAACCCGGCAAACCATGGGTCATACTTCATCGGCTGGACCTCAACGGACGAAGCCTTCTGGAAAGAGAATTACAGGATCTGGATGAAGGCGCTGAGAGAGTTCGAGCGCCGCGGGGGAACGATCGGAGCCGGAGAGGACGCCGGATTCATTTATCAGATGTACGGCTTCGGACTGATTCGTGAACTTGAACTGCATCAGGAAGCGGGCTTCAGCCCTCTGATGGTTATCAGGCACGCGACAGGCAACAACGCGACGATCCTTGGCAAGCAGGACGAGATCGGCAGGATCCGCGTCGGCTACAAGGCGGACATTCTCGTCGTAAACGGGAATCCGCTGGAGAACTTCAAGGTGCTTTACGCGAACGGGATCGAAGAAGTGCGGGACGGCAAGGCAGTCAAGACGGGCGGCGTCGAATGGACGATTAAAGACGGAATTCCATTCCACGCACCGACGGTGGCGGCGGAAGTCAGAAAGTTGGTCGCGGACGCGAAGAACGCGCGGTGATCACCTGCGCGTGACGGGGGATCACTGGATCAGGCTACTTGACCGGGTTCGCTTTCCTGGCGGCCATCGGCGCATCCGTTACGCCCGCCGTCACATATTAACTTCCCTCTCTTTTGTACCACCAGGCATCGATTCCGCCATCGATGAACGTTAGCGGATCTGCGCTTTGCGTTAAGGTGCGGCCCGTGTAGTTCAGCCTTCCCTGTTCTACGTTGAACTTCCATTTCCCGTAGAGAGATCCGTCGACCTCCATTTTGAGCGTATAGCCGCCGTCAACCTCAAGCAGGTCTTTGGCCAGGAAGAATTCGTCTTCGCCCCCGTCTCTGGACGGGTAGGTAAGAAGGATGTCCTGTCGGACCCAGTCGTGCGACCACCTGAGCCTCTTTTCCTCGCGGTTTTTACAAATTGTCTTTTCGCCGGCGTCACGGACGATCTCGACCTTCACTTTGTGAAAACTAAGGGCGTGTTTTTCATCCCGCATAAAGATCTTCCACATCAGAGGGCGATCCGGTTCCGCGTTCGAATAGTAAAGGTATCCCCAGTCATTCCAGGCGCCGTCAGTCAGGAACAAGACTTCGTCCCACTTTCTGCTTTGCGGCTCGACGATGCGAAGCTGGAACGGGAATGAATAGAATCTTTGCTCGCTCAAATAGAAATCGAACTGATATCGCCCTGGAGTTGCGAGTTTTAGCTCCGAGTATTTGATGGCTCCGCCGTCCGGTGCCACCGGATCATCAAATTCGATCAGATTGTACGGAGGGGGCATCTCGAACGAATCCAACTTCCAGTCCCATCGGCAAATTGCTTCCCCTGTATCCCGCGACAGGACGACCCTTCCCCTGGAGCCTTCCGGAAAGAAAACGCCCTGGAGCTGGCTTCTCAGTTTTACGCGACCGGTTTTCGCGTCGACATCGATGTTGGAAAGGATGGAGCTGAAAATGAGGGAAGGTGCGGGTTCAACTGGTACAGCGACATCGACAGAAGAAACGCCTTCAGCCCGCACCGACAGCGCCACTTTTGCAAAAAGAATTACAAAAAGCAGAAATATGGATGCGACAGCGCAATACTTCACTTTCACCGGCAACTCCCTGTTTCTGGAAGAAGAAATCGCTTCAAAGACAAGCTATATGGGACGTCCGTGCAATTGCCGTACCCTGCACCGATTATCCTTTGAGCCCCAAACTCTTTGCTTTGGCCTAATTCTACGTTCAATTATGCGGCTAGAGGAAGAAAATCCGCGCACGCAGCGCGGATTTTTCCCAACGACATCGGTAACCGTCCAGGGCCGGAGCTCAATGGACCTTCTCGCACCAAAAGCCATCCCTCCTCTCAGGCCGCAGACCTCGAGGCCTTCAATCTGGAAACAAATCAGCGGGCCGCCGGTCAAGTCATCTACTTCACCTTTTCGTACCACCAGGCGTCCGTCGCACCCTCTATAAATGTCATCGGATTGGCGCTTCCACGAACGGTCC
>JAHEEZ010000327.1 GCA_024640445.1 Acidobacteriota bacterium
TGCGTCACCATACGGATCACGTCGCCGAATCCGATCGCGAGAATGCCGCTCGCGGCGAGCTCGGAAACGATCTCCGCACCGCTCTTCCTGGCACCGGAAACATCGATGATCACGATGTTTGTAACAACAGAGTCGGGATCGATCTTCACGCCCGGGAGCGACGCGGCGCCTTCCGCAAGCCTTCGAGCGTTGGCGTGATCCTTAATAAGTTTGGGAGGCGACTCTTCAAGCGCCACAAGCCCCGCCGCAGCCAGAATGCCGACCTGGCGCATTCCACCGCCAAGCCTCTTTCTCCACACCCGAGCCTCTTGTATAAAATCCATGCTGCCAAGCAGGATCGAACCGGCCGGCGCACCCAGAGCCTTCGATAGGCAGAACTGGACCGAATCGCATTGTTCGGAAAGGTCTCCCACGGATGTCCCAAGCGCGGCTGAAGCATTGAATATGCGCGCTCCGTCGAGATGGACGGGAATTCCCTTCCCGTGCGCATTCTCGCAAAGCGTTCGGCAGTGCTCCGCCGTCATCACCGAACCGCCTGCGAAATTGTGTGTGTTCTCAAGGCAGATGAGCCCGGTCGGGCAAGAGTAGTATGGCTGATCGACATGAAGAACCCGTTCGATCTCTTCCCACGTGAGCATCCCCGAACCGTCGCCGCTTCGGACGGGACGCACAAGAACCCCCGAAACCACCGACGGCGTCGCCATCTCATAATTGAAGATGTGCCCGCGCTCTTCGATCACGATCTCGTCACCCGGCTTCGTGTGTAGTTTGACCGCGATCTGGTTTCCCATAGAACCGGTGGGCACGAACAGAGCCGCTTCTTTGCCAAAAAGCCCGGCGGCCTTCTCCTGCAAACGGTTCACCGTGGGGTCTTCGCTGTAAACGTCATCTCCGACCTCCGCCGATGCCATAGCGCGACGCATCTCGTCGGTCGGCCTTGTAACGGTGTCGCTTCTTAGATCTACCATCTCAATTCAACTTCTCCACCGCAGCACCGTCGGTTCCTTCACCGGGTGCTCGAATTCAGTGCCTTCTTCAAGCGATCTAAGGTAGGCGGCTTTTAGCTGAAAATACCATTTCGCCGGCGTATCAGCGCCGTCGATGAGCATGATACTCGGGTCATCTCCAAGGCCGACCGCCTGCTTTTCCATTATTTCCCGATCCTGCCCGATGAACCGGTCCGCGAAGAACTTCTGCAAGAGCTTGATGAATGGTACACCGCGGAAAACGTTCCATGCCACAGAGAAATACAGCCTGGTTTCGCCTTTGTCGATGGGAGTTACCACCGCCTGGCTCGAGTACCAGTAGCTTCCGCACCGTATCAACTCGATCCGGCGGTTCGGAAGTACGAAGTCGATCATCGTGGTCACGGGCTTGTTATATATCTTCAGCAGCTTGTATGCGGCGCTGTTCGGGGACGGTTCGTGTTCCGACATCCGGAAGCCGAGTTCGATCGGCTCAAACCGCTTTTCCTTTTCGTGAATGCTCTTTCGGCTTCTCCACCACCAACTCTGGTGAACGAACGGGCCGTGCGCCGGGTCCATCAGGCCGATGATCCCGTGGTCAAGATCGCATTTCATCGATCGCCAGAAAACCTGCTGCGAGTAATTCTCCGAGAACTTGGGCAGAGTGGGGACCGGCGGGGCATCGGTCACGCCAAGACCTGCGTGATAGACCCATATAAGTCCATCGCGGTCTTCGCAATCATACTTTCGCACCTTGATGCGGCTTGCTTTCACAGGGGAATCTGCTGCCAGCGAGGGTATCTCGACACATGTTCCCGCACACGAGAACTTCCACCCGTGGTAGCAGCACTCAATAAGCTTTCCGTCAAATTTGCCGTCCGAAAGCGGGATCCCGCGGTGGGGGCAGTGGTCGTCGAGCGCGTGGACAGACCCTTCCGAGTCCCTGACCAGCAGCAAGGGGCGGCCGAGCATTTTCACGCGCACCATATTCCCGCTTCTGATCTGGTCCGAAGATGCCGCAGCATACCAAAAGCCGGGAAGCACGTCGTTCGAACTTTCTTGAGTCATGTCGTATTTGTCTACCTATGATCCAAAATCGCATCATAAACGATTGCAGTCCGCAAATCGACAAGACCGGCCCGGGAGCCGACCCAAAATAAGAATGGGCGGCCATCCGCCCTGCCCTTACAGCTCTCCTTCGCGCCACATGCGGCTACTTTCGGACAAATAAGGTAATCGGCGGGCGGAACAGGAGTCTGCGAGAACGCGCACGTTACCGGGACCAGGACGGCGATCAATAGAAGAATTGTTTTCATATAGTTTTTTTCGTTCCAACTCGCAGGTCTTGATCGTGACGAGTATACATACGAACACCGCCCGGAGATTGGAAAACTTATACCGCTTGCGCAATTTGCGGCCCGTTTGTTTTGATCTTTACGGACGCTTATAATCTCGGGAGCAGTCGATCAAAATCCACGCACAAAGAGAGGTAACGATGTCGAAGATCATTTCCGTATTGCTGGTATTCGTGTTTCTCGTGACCCAGGTTCCAATCGTTTCGGCCCAGCAGAACCTCGGGGCTCCCGGCATGCCTGAGGGCGAGGGAACCGTCGTCTTGAAGGCTGACAGAGTAATCGACGGGACGGGCCGTGCAGCGATCCTGAAGGGAGCGCTTGTAGTAAGCAACAACGTAATCGTCGCCGTCGGAAAGGCTTCGGAGGTTAAGGTCCCGGCCGGCGCGCGGGTGATTGATCTTGGCGACGCGACCCTGATGCCCGGTTTCATCGATTCCCATACACACATCATCGGACGGGTTCTTGGAGACCGCGAAGGCGAAAACGCGCTTTTTCGGGACTACGACTCATTCGGAGCCATTCTTGGCGTCGGCAACGCGGAACGCACTTTGATGGCGGGATTTACCACGATCAGGAATGTCGGCGCACGGAATTTTGACGACTTCGCGCTTCGAAAGGCGATCAATGACGGGTTCGTCAGCGGCCCGAGGATACTCGCGGCCGGGCACTCGATCGGTATTACCGGAGGGCATTGCGACGAGAACGGTTTCAGGCCGGGAGCCGCTGACCACGATTACAGGAGCGGGATCGCGGACGGAGTCGACGAAGTGAGAAAGGCGGTTCGGTACCAGGCAAAGTACGGAGCGGACGTGATAAAGACTTGCGCGACGGGCGGCGTCCTTTCTGAGGGCGACGCGGTCGGTGTTCCGCAGTACACTTACGAAGAATTAAAGGCGATGGTCGATGAAGCGACGAAGCTTGAAAGAAAGGTCGCCGCGCACGCACACGGTACTGAGGGGATCAAGATCGCCGTCCGGGCCGGCGTCGCTTCGATCGAACACGGCTCTTTCCTCGATGATGAAGGCGCGAGGATGATGGCGGATAAGGGTACGTTCCTGGTCCCGACGCTAATGGCCGGCGAGGCGGTCGAGAAGCTCGCGAAAGCCGGGATCCTTACAGGACTCCGAGGCGAAAAGGCTCTGGCGGCGGCATCGGCAATGCGCAACGCGATAAAGATCGCCATCCGAAACAAGGTCAGGATCGCTCTGGGCACCGATGCGGGAGTGATCCCACACGGAACGAACGGCCGCGAGTTCTTCCTGATGGTCGAATGGGGCGGGATGGACCCTTTGGCGGCGATCAATGCCGGGACGCTGAACGCAGCGATCCTTCTTGGACTCG
>JAHEEZ010000328.1 GCA_024640445.1 Acidobacteriota bacterium
GAGGGTAGAGACCAAACACGAAGTATTCATCGATGTGGTCGGGACCGGCGGGAGCCGGACTAAGGCCTTTAACGTTTCAACAGCAGCCGCTTTCGTTGCGGCGGGCGCGGGTCTGCCGGTCGCAAAACACGGAAACCGTGCGGCATCCAGCAAAACAGGAAGTGCCGACGCGCTTGCCGAACTTGGCGTCGATCTCTCATCGGATGCGGATGACGCGTCAAAGTCGCTGGACCTTCACGGCATATGCTTTATGTTCGCGCCGCATTTTCACAATCTCTCGAAAGAACTCGCCGAAGCGCGACGGTCTTTGGGCCGTCCGACGATCTTCAATCTTCTTGGTCCCATCGCCAATCCCGCCGGAGCGCCGTTCCAACTGATCGGAGTATGGGACGGAGAGAAAGCATCGGGCTATGGCGCCGCGATCGCTGCGCTTGGAACGAAGCGCACGTGGATCGTTCACGGCTCCGACGGTCTGGACGAGATCACCCTGAACGGACACACCGAGGTCATCGAAGTTACCGAAGCGGGGACGGAACGCTTTGATGTTTCACCCTCCGATTTCGGGGTAGAAGAACAGTCGATGGACGACCTGAAGGCCGAAACCCCTGCTGAAAGCGCCCGAACGGTGATGGACGTACTTTCAGGAAATCAGGCAGGAGCGGCAAGGGATCTCGTAGTGATGAACGCCGCTGCGGCGTTGTTTCTCACGGAAAAGGCGAGGAACCTTAGGGAAGGTGCTGAAATGGCGGGACAGAGCATCGATTCCGGGAACGCCAGGCTGAAGCTGGAGGCTATGATCGGGGAGGCGACGGAATGAGCGGCAAGCCTTCGATACTGGAAAGGATCTTTGAATCAAAACGCCGAAGGGTTGAAGCGCAGAAAGCAGCGCGAACGGCTGAGGAGGTTGCGCTGTTATGGGAGATCGCGCGGGACGTTGCCAATGACAACATTCCCTTCAGGTTCTCGGAAGCGCTGAAAAGGAAGGACCGGGTGAACATCATCGCCGAATTCAAGCGCGCCTCGCCTTCAAAAGGGATCATCAACGACGCCTCGGACCCGGCCGATAAAACTGCGGAATATGAGCGGGCGGGGGCGGCAGCGGTGTCGGTACTGACAGAAGAAGATCATTTTCTCGGCAGTATCGAGGACCTGAGCAGGGTCAGATTATCGGTCAGGGTGCCGATCCTCCGCAAGGACTTCATTTTCGATCCTTTTCAGATCCAGGAGTCCAGGATCTCGGGCGCGAGCGCGGTGCTTTTGATCGCCGCGATGCTTGACGACAAGACGATCGCGGAACTAATGGAAACGGCAGCTTCGCTTGGTCTCGATGCTTTGGTCGAGGTGCACGACAGCAGAGAGCTTGAACGAGCTGAAATGCTTGGCGCGCGGCTGATAGGCGTCAACAATCGCGACCTCAAGACCTTCGATGTTTCGCTGGACCGTTCGCGGGAGTTGATCAAAAGAAAGCCTGCAAACTCTCTTATGATCTCGGAGAGCGGCTTGAGCTCATACGTACAGATCGAAGAACTCAAAGAGCAGGGATTTGACGGATTTCTTGTTGGCGAAGCCCTGATGAAGGAAGAATTCGCCGGATGGGGCAAATAGTAAGGGAGAATTTACAGGATGAGCAGGATAATCAAGGTGGGGTAGTGATCATGACAAGAACCTCCAAGGTGAATGATTGATTCCTGCAAGACCAGCGATCCTGAGTATCCTGTCCATCCTGTTTAGTTCTTATTTTTAGTAATTTCCTATGATTAGAATCAAGATCTGCGGAATAACGAACATCGACGACGCTCTCGCTGCCGTCAAGCTTGGCGCGGATGAGATCGGGTTCAATTTCTATCCGGGGAGCCCCCGATATGTCAGCCCGGATCTCGCTAAGATGATCGCGGATGGGCTCCCGGCAACAGTGACGCGTGTTGGGGTCTTCGTGGACGAGGATCCCCTGCGGATCGATGAGATCGCGCGTTTCGTCGATCTCGACGCGGCACAGCTCCACGGCGACGAAACACCCGAAGTATGCGCCGCCGTTAGGAATCTTTCGGGACTGCATGTAATAAAGGCGTTTCGAGGTGCAAGCGGGCGAATGCCTTCCGAGCTCGCGGAATTCAGAGCGGACGCGATACTTATAGACGCCCTTTCGGACGTAGGCCATGGCGGAACAGGTGAATCCTTTGAATGGGAAGCTGCGAAACCGCTTCTTGAGACATTTGAAAGAGTATATGTAGCGGGAGGATTGAACCCGGATAATATCGCGCAGGCGATATCAGTTCTTTGCCCGTATGCCATCGACGTTTGCAGCGGAGTTGAAGAGAGACCCGGCAAGAAGGACGCCAACAAGATGAGTGCTTTTATCAACGCCGCCAGGGAGGCTAATTCTCTGGCTGAAGAATGTAAGGATGTTTACGAACCTGACAAATTCGGCTACTTCGGAGAATTCGGCGGCCGGTTCGTACCTGAGACGCTCGTCGCCCCGCTTGATGAACTCACAACAGCCTATGAGGAAGCCTCAAATGACCCTTCGTTTGTGAGCGAGTTCGCCGGACTTTTGAAAGACTTCTCAGGACGCGCTACGCCTTTGTTTTTCGCGGAGAGGTTAACGAAACGATGCGGCGGCGCGAAGATATATCTGAAACGCGAGGACCTGAACCACACGGGCGCGCACAAGATCAACAACGCGATCGGTCAGGCGCTGCTTGCGAGGCGTATGGGGAAAAAGCGGATCATTGCCGAAACCGGCGCGGGACAGCACGGTGTCGCCACGGCGACGGTATGCGCGTTGTTCGGCTTCGACTGCGTGATCTATATGGGCACGGAGGATATGCGCCGCCAGGCGTTGAACGTGTATCGTATGGAGCTCTTGGGCGCCGAAGTCCGCGGCGTCGATTCCGGTTCGAGGACGCTCAAGGACGCGATCAACGAAGCGCTTCGCGACTGGGTCACAAACGTTGGAGATACGCACTATCTGCTCGGTTCAGCACTCGGTCCGCATCCGTATCCCCTGATGGTCAGGAACTTTCAGAGTGTTATCGGGAAAGAGGCGCGCGAACAGATACTTGATAAAGAGGGCCGCCTTCCGGATCTTCTGATCGCTTGCGTCGGCGGCGGTTCGAATTCGATCGGACTCTTTCATCCGTTTCTCCAAGATGACCATGTAAAAATGGTCGGCGTGGAGGCCGGAGGTACGGGCAATGATCTTGGCGCCCACGCGGCGAGGTTTAACTCGACTTCCGGAGGAAGGATCGGTGTGCTTCAGGGAACAAAAAGCTACATTCTCCAGGACGAGGACGGGCAGATAGCATCGACCCATTCAGTTTCGGCGGGTCTGGACTATGCCTCGATCGGCCCGGAACACGCGTTTCTGCACGATGCAGGAAGGATCTCATACGCGTCCGCAGACGATCGCGAAGCTCTGGAAGCGTTTCACATACTTTCGAAGACGGAGGGAATAATTCCGGCGCTTGAAAGCGCTCACGCGGTCGCGTATTGCCTGAAAGCGGCAGCTCAAATGCAACCGGATGAGATAGTGGTCCTGAACCTTTCCGGACGAGGCGACAAGGATGTGAACACGGTCGCCGAAGTATCCAGCCGATCGAACGGAGGCGCAATATGAGCGGGCGGATCACAGACTCATTCGAATCGCTGGTCACAGACGG
>JAHEEZ010000089.1 GCA_024640445.1 Acidobacteriota bacterium
AGATCGCCGACCACACAATGGCAAAGATCGCCGAGCTCGCGGAAAAAGATCGGGAGTGGATGAGGTCACAGCAATGAGTGACGGGTGATGGGTGATAAGCAGTATGGTCTTCTGTTTTCTGTTTTCTGTCTTCTGTCTTCTGTCTCCTGTCTTCTGTCTCCTGTCTTTTCTTTGACTTAGGATTAAAAAAAGGTTACACACGATAAACCGATCTTATGAATGTTCAAAAGTCCGGCCTCTTCGTAATAATGCTATTTTCCGCGGTTCTTCTTTTGAGGTGTCCGAGTGTCGGCGAATGATCGCATTGAAGGCTTCTCCACCGCCAAAGAGATCACTCAAATTGCCAAGCGAAACAAACAACTTTTCTCAAGATGAAGCGGGAGGAGGACTTCCGCTCATTATAGTGAACCCGAAGTCCGCGGGCGGTTCGACCCAGACCAGATGGTCAGAGATCGCTTCGGACTTGCGGTCCCACTTCGGGCCATTCAGCGTCGCGCTTACGAAGGGTCCCGGTGACGGACGCGAGATCGCGAAACGGTTTATCGCGTCTGGCAGGCGCTATATCATAGCCTGCGGAGGGGACGGGACCATCAATGAGGTTGCCAACGGGATACTCGAGTCGGGCGAGGATGTGACGCTCGGCATAATGCCCGCCGGGACCGGCGGGGATTTTCGCCGCAGCATCGGAATGTCTTCTACGCCCAGGGAGGCCGCAAAGCAGCTCAAGGAAGGGCTTACGAAGTTGATCGATGTCGGAAAGGTGTCTTTCACGGCGCCAGACGGATCTCCCGCGGAGAGATATTTCCTGAACGTGTCATCATTTGGCCTGAGCGCCTCGATCAACGACCGGGTGAAGAAAAAGGGCGGATTCGCATGGATACCAAGCGAGACCGTTCGCGGAAAAACAAAGTTCGCGCTATCCACTCTTCAGGAGGTTTTCGACCCCGAATTCAAGCTTGTAAACGTCTCTATCGACGGGAACGCTGAATCGAGCCTTGCCACGCTTAATTTCTGCGTCTGCAATGCGCGGTATTTCGGTGGTGGAATGCGGATCGCGCCTGACGCACTGATTGATGATGGCTCCCTGGATCTTGTTAACATAGGTGACCTGACAACGTTGAGGATCCTGCTGAACGGTTACAAACTCTACAGCGGCTCGCATATCGATCTTCCCGAGGTCCGAAGCACACTGGTCCAGCGGATAGAGGTTTCGCCCGTCAACGCAGAAGAGGTGATCGAGATAGAAACGGACGGCGAGATCCCTGGAAGGCTGCCCGCAGTCTTCCAGATCATTCCAAAAGCTCTGCGGCTTAGGGTTCCTGCTGAGAAAGGCCGCTGATCCTAACCCATCTTCCAACAAAGCTTCTGATGACAAAGACCTTCTGCCAACGACTGATCGACTCCTGCGAAAAACATTCGCGCAGGACCGCAATGTGCGTTGTTGGCGTCCCCGAAGAAACCTATACATACGACAGGATGCTAGCTGAGATACGCGCTGTGTCCACTCGCTTGAAAACCGAGGGCATTGGAAAAGGCGATAGGGTTGCGGTGTTTGGTGAAAATCACCCTTGCTGGGCCGTGGCGTACCTTGCGGTGCTTTACGCCGAAGCGGTTTGCGTACCGATCGATCCGCACGGCGAGATCGAAACCGTCTCTAATTTCATTGAGGATTCCGAGGCAAAAGCGGTCTTTATTTCGCCGAATTTATGTGACCGGGTCGCTGAGATCGAAGAGCGGCTTGGACGAAAATTGAAGACCATAGCATGGAGATGCGGGAAATTTGAAGGAGTCGAAAGCTTCGAGGACTGGGCCTCGAAATCGGAACGCGGCGCACCACTTGCGCCCGCTACAGTCGATACCGACAACGCACTCTTGATCTACACATCCGGTACAACCGGCAAACCAAAGGGCGTGCTACTCACTCACGGCAACATATGTGCGGAATTGGACGCCATCGACAATATTCTCGAAATCTCGGAAGAAGAGAGGATCCTCAGCCTACTGCCCCTGTTCCACGCCTACCTCCAGATCGCGGCACTCTGGATAGCATCGACAAAAGGCTGTGAAGTCTTTTACCTAAAAGAACTTACCCCTGACGAGCTTTCCAAGGCGATGATGGAAAGCCGCATGACGATCTTCGCGAGCGTCCCGAGGCTCTGGTATCTCTTCCACAAACGGATATTCGATGAGGTAAGAAAACAGAACCGTGTCTTTCGGGTTCTTTTCAGGTTCCTACTTCGGACAAACGGTTTCCTGAGAGACCTGATCGGCATCAATGCCGGCAAAGTGTTCTTTGGAAAGGTACACCGGTCGTTCGGCGGCAGTTTGCGGCTTGCGATATCAGCCGGATCAAGATTCGACGAAGATGTCGCAATTGACTTTCACCGCATCGGGTTCACGATCCTTCAGGGTTACGGACTCACTGAAACGAGCGGAGCGGCAACCGCGACCCATATTAACGACAACCGCGTCGGCTCGGTCGGCAAGCCGGTACTTCGCGCGGAGGTAAAGATCGGCGATTCGGACGAAAAGGGAGAGGGAGAGGTTTTGATTCGAGGCCCGATGGTCTTTGGCGGCTACTACCGAAACCCGGAAGCCACAAAGGAATCGTTCACAGAGGATGGATGGTTCCGGAGCGGAGACCTGGGAAGGTTCGACCATCACGGTCACCTCTATATAACCGGCCGCGCGAAAGACGTGATCGTACTTCCTTCCGGCAAGAACGTCCATCCGGAAGACCTGGAGGTCCACTATCTAAAATCGCCGCTGGTCGCTGAGCTCTGCGTCGTCGGAGTTGAAGACAGGAAGGATGAGCATAAGGGCGCGGAAAAGCTTGCCGCCGTTGCCGTTCCTGATTTCGAATATCTAAAACAGCACAAGATCGCGAACGCGAGAGAAGCCATACGATTCTCACTCGACGACCTGGGCCGGGAACTTCCCGAATATCAGAGGGTGCGCGATTACGTCGTGAGAAGCGAGCCGCTGCCGCGTACCGCGACGAACAAGATAAAGCGATTTGAACTGAGGGCGGAGATAAATCGAAACGGATCAGGTTCGACTGAAACCGAGACGATGCGGGAATGGACTTTTTCGGCGGATGATGAATCGCTGGCATCGACGTCCGCGGCCCAGCATCTCGCCGAAGCGGTCAGCCAACAAAATCCGGAAGCAGGCAGGCTCCATCCGAAGATGAATCTGGAGATCGATCTGCGTCTGGATTCGCTCGCGAGAGCGGAGATCTTCGCTAGGCTGGAAGAGGCATTCGGCTTCGAATTCGCAGGGGATGATGTAGCGAAAGCATTGACCGTAGGAGATGTGGTTTCGCTTGTTGCGGCCTCTTCAGCCGGTTCTTACAATGCTTCGAACGGGTCGGACCTGAACTGGAACCGGATCGTACACGATGAGCAGGCGCCGCTTCCGGAGGCCGAGGCGATCCTGAAGGACGGGGCACTTTTCGCAGGTTTCACGTTTTTGGTACTTAAGGCTTTCCATCTGTTCTGCCGGGTCTTTCTGAGAATGAAGGTAACGGGTGCTTCAAAACTTAAAGAGATCGATGGACCATTCCTGATCTGCCCGAACCACCAAAGTTATCTGGATCCATTCGTTGTTTGTTCTAATTATCCTTATTCCGTATTGAAACGGATCTTCCACGTGGGGGCGAGCGAGTATTTTCAGGGAGCGGTTATGGGCAGGCTTGCGGGACTACTGAACGTAGTGCCGATCGATCCTGATACCCAGCTTCTAAAGGCGATGAGAGCAGGCGCAGCGGGCCTCAGACGCGGAAGGATCCTTAATATCTATCCTGAAGGCGAGCGAGCGTTCGACGGCGACCTCCACCCGTTCAAGAACGGAGCTGCGATCCTTTCCACTGAACTGCAGCTCCCGATCGTTCCTGTGGCGATCGACGGCCTGCACAAAGTGTGGGCCCGCCGGTCGAACAAGATCAGGTTCGCGCCGATCAAGGTTCGGTTCGGCGACCCGATCCTTCCCGAAAGAGCGGAGAACAGGGATTCGGCGACCTACTCTGCGCTAACCGGTGCTTTGAAACTTTCGATCGCGGAGATGCTCAAAGAAATGCGGGCGGAATGACGCTTTAGATAACGACGCCTCTTTCTGATAGAGTTCTCGTTACACTTTTTAAGGGAGACGATAAAAGATATGCCTTCTGTTTCGATCTGGATCGGCAGGATCCTTCTGATCATCGGTATCGCCGGTTATGCGTACGGATTCTTCAACGGAAATGCGAGCATCACGGCGATGATACCGGCTTTCTTCGGGATCGTGCTGACCGTGCTCGGCCATGTTGCCGTCGCAAAGGAAACGCTTTCAAAACATCTCATGCACGCAGCGGTGTTGGTAGCGCTTCTCGGCTTTTTGCTTCCCGCCGGCCGGGTGATCTCCAAGATCAAAGAGGTGACCCTCAGTGCCGCAATTGTTTCCCAGATCTCGATGGCAGTGGTCTGCCTGATATTCGTAGTTCTCGCGGTCCGTTCTTTCGTAAATGCGAGAAAAGCCTGATCGCGTCACACAATCACGGCCGGAAGTGCGATGGTAACGCGCAGACCTGTTCCGGTGTTTTCCGCAAAGATGCTGCCTTTATGATTGCTGACCGCGCGCTCCGCGATCGCGAGTCCGAGCCCGGTCCCCCCGCTCTTTCGGTCCCTGGCTTCTTCGATCCTGTAGAAGGGCTTGAATAGCTTTTCAAGATCGTCTTCCGGCACGCCCGGACCGTGGTCCTCGATCCTGATCGAAGCGTCAGTTCCTTCGCGTTTCAGAGACACAATTACATCAGTCCCTTCCGCTGTGTAATTCACCGCGTTACGAAGCACATTATCAACTGCCCTGCGGATCAACTGCTCATTTCCTTCGATCTTCACTTCATCAAGGCCTTGAATATTTACCGAGCGGCCCTTTGCTGCGGCCTCGAATTCGGCGTCAGCGGAGAGAGATTCTATAAGCCTCTTCAGGTTGATCTCTCCCCTTTCAAATTCGCCCGAACCAGTCTCAAGTTTTGAAAGCGTAAGTATTTGCGAGATCTGCTCATTCAGACGGTCCGATTCTGAATCTATCCGATTCAGGAGCGGAGTTGCTTCTTCAGAAGTTTTTGAACGAACCAGTTCAAGCGCGACCTTCATCCGGGCGAGAGGTGATCTTAGTTCGTGCGAAATGTCGCGGGTCAGCCGCTTTTCTGAGTTGATGAGCGATTCGATGCGTTCCGCCATCTCATCGAAATCGGACGCAAGTAATGAAAGATCGTCCCGTCGGTTCCTGATCTTTGGCGACACACGTACAGACAGATCTCCTCCGGACAACTGCCTTGTCGCAATGCGAAGCTTGCGGATAGGCGAAGACAGGTACGAAGCGAGCGCGTAACACACCAGCCCGGCCGTCAGTACGACCGCGAGGATCTGCAGCAAAAGCCTGTTGGTCAGAAAAGGAGGAGCCTGAAATCGCTTCACCTCGATCACGTAAAGCAGCTTATTTCCGTTCGAGAGCTCAACACGCATCGCCGAAAACACCTTGTCAGTTTCCCTAAGGAACTCGGGCTCGTCACTCTTGAGCGCCCGTTCGAAAAGGTCACCCGTTCCGACAAGATCCAGATTGCCGGCGACCCTCTTCTTCTGCTCGTCGAACATCGCGACTGCATTGATCCGTTGACGGCTATTCAGTCTTTCAAGGTAGATCTCCAGGCCTTTGCTTCCCTCGTTCTCATAGATCTGGATCGCCGTCTGCGAATTCACGTTCATCGCTTCACCGACAAACGTCTGCCATTGCCGCGCGAGCGGTTCGGACTGAGTGGACCAGTTGACCAGAAGCACGGCTCCGACGATCAGCGCCATCGCGAGCCAGAACCAAAGGAAGATCTTCAAAAACAAACTCATATCGTAAACAGTACCGTCGGGTCCCGCTCCAGGGTCCGACATTTAGTCAGTGTCAATGGTGTAAATGTAGCCGACCGAACGGATCGTCTTGATCCTGTCCTTACCGGACTTGTGCTTCGAGAGTTTCTTACGGATGTTGCTGATGTGCATATCCAGGCTCCTGTCGAACGGAGAAAGGTCCCTTTCCAGCACCGTTCTGCTAAGGTCTTCCTTCTTGACGACCTTGCCCGCATTCCTGAGTAATTCCGCAAGCAGATCGTATTCAACAGCGGTAAGCGTCAATATCTTTCCAGCGAATTTCGCGGACCTTGCGGCCGTCGACATTTCGAGTTCACCGACCGTCAATTTCTCTGGTAATGTGGCGTCTGCCTCGCGCGCGTTCTCGACCCTTCTCAGAACCGCCCTCAGCCGGGCAACAAGTTCCCTGGGATTAAAGGGTTTCGGCAGATAATCGTCAGCACCTATTTCAAGACCGACGATCCTCTCCATATCCTCTCCCCTTGCCGTGAGCATTACCACAGGAATCTTTGAACTCTTTCGAAGCTCCCGGAGCACGTCAAAGCCATTTAGCCCAGGAAGCATCACATCGAGAATGACAAGGTCGTGGCGTTCCTGAAGCGCGGCTGCAAGTCCGGACGTTCCGTCATTTACGGAATCCACCTGAAATCCCTCGACCGTCAGGTATTCCGAAACAAGCTCACACAGTTCTTCGTCATCGTCGACGATAAGTACCTTCTCCATAAACTTCACCATTCTAGTTCAAAAAAAGCCTGATTTTGCGCGTTTTACATTTCTTTACATTTAATCACGCAAGCCTTACGTTGTCCTTCGCGGGGTGACCGTCTAAAAAGCCGAACGCAACAACGCAGCGTCAATTCAATTTAGGAAATGATCTTTTCTTCTTAAGGAGACGGAAAAATGAAAAAGCTTACAGTGGCATTTCTCGCAATAGCGATCACGGCAGTAGGAGCGGTATTTGTATTTGCCCAGTCGGGCGGCAATGACGGACCCGGAAAACGTGGATTTGGTCATCACGGCAAATTCGGAAAACGTGGCGGAGGGATGATGGAAGGCCGTCTGTTCAGGCAGCTTGACCTGACCGATGTCCAGAAAGAGCAGATGAAGGCTATCCGAACGGCGGCTCGCGAAGAGTCGAAGGGTCTGAGGACCAGCCTTATGGATAATCACAAAAAGCTCGCGGAACTCGGCACTGACGGGAACTTCGATCAGGCCGCAGTGGAGGCGATCGCTTCTCAACAGGCTGAGGTTCACAAGCAGATGATAATCCAGAGGGAAAAGGTGAAAGCGCAGATGTTCGGCGTGCTCACACCAGAGCAGAAAGCCAAATTCACTGAACTGAAGGAAGCTTTCAATCAGAAGATGCAGGAACGGATGGAGCAGCGCAAAGCACGATTCTCCGAGAAGAAGGCGGATCAGTAGTTCCGCGCAGGCGTATCCCGAAGTGAATGCAATCGAAAAAAGGTCCCGCAGTCTGAAGCTCGCGGGGCCTTTCTCTTTCTCGAGCCGACCCTATTTTCGCCGTGTATAAGTGATGTGCCACGCGAGATTCCAGGATTTTCCGCCATCAGCGGAGTTCTCCCAATTCCAGTCCAGCGAGTCTTTCTTAATGTTGAAAAAGACCATTCTCTGCATCATCTGCTTGCCCTGCCGGTTTGTGAACTCCCGGCTCAATGTCATTTTCCCGTCTTCCATTCCGCCTTTGAAATCGAGGTATGATCCCTGATTATCGACCCAGGTCTGTTTCCAAACCCCGGCGTTTGTGTCGAACATCGAGTAACTCTGGCCTTTCAGAGGCAGATCCTTGCCGCCGTCGAACGATTCCCTGACGACGCAGCCGTCAAGCACCCGCGTGATCTCATTGGTGCCTTTTTGAGCCTCGCCGTTCGGTCCTTTCCACTCAAGGTCCCAGGTACCAAGCCAGAAATCGAACTGTTGAACCTGTTCGGCTTCGCACGGATTCTTGGAAGTTTGTGCAACTATTGCAGAGGCGAACAGCGTAATAGCGATGATTGCGTAAATGATATTTGCCATGTCTTCTCCTTTTTGAGGTATCTTTCTCAGTGCCGCCTGCGGTGTGCGACCATTCTCAAGGTTTTATTTGCTTTTTGCAAAAATCGGCTGTAGATTCCAAGAGCTATGCCAACCAGTATTACCCAGATCGACGATCTTGAAAGAAACAAGATAGTGCTACGTGTGGAAGGCGACCTGATGCTTGATGACGCTCTGCTTTTGGAACGTATCGCGCTAGGGCTGAGGGATGAGAACGGGAAGAACCTTACACTCGATTTTGCCGATCTTAACCTTCTCGACTCGGAATCTGCTCCGGTCGTAAAACGTCTGGAGCGCGAGCACGGATTCGAGATCGAGGGACTCCACATTTTCCTTCAAAAGATGGTTGAGGAAGTCGAGAGCAGGAAGTCTGGATAGCCGCAATCAAATGAGGAATGGCATCGTTGCGCCTTAATGGCGCTTTTTGTTTAACCGCTAACCTTCTGCCATAATCCTAAAATACGATCTATTGGATCCTCCCGCATTCAAGGGACCGACACCGCTTTTCCGGGTGACGTAAGTTGACGGCACCCTACGCTGATCTAAATGAAACTCCGAAGTATTGCTGAACTTGTTGGCGGAACACTCGCCGGTGACGGCGACGCCGAAGTGTTCTCCGTCGCTTCACCCGCAAATGCCGGGCCTTCACAGCTGATATTTATTTCCGATGCTTCCGGCGCCGGTCTGGCAGAGTCTTCTGACGCAGGGTGCGTAATAAGACCTGTCGATCTGGAGATCTCTTTCGATGGCGCCACGATATCCGTTCCGAATCCGAAAGCCGCTTTTGCGAAAGCTGCCGCTGTTCTTCATGGCCGCAAATCAAGACCTACGGGCATACATCCTTCTGCCATAGTCGCTCCGGACGCGGCGATAGGCGAGAAGGTCTTCATCGGCGCGTTCTGTTACGTCGGAGAGGGATCTTCGATAGGCGACGGAACCCACATCAGAGGGGGAGCAAAGATCGGTGACAATGTTTCAGTAGGAAGCGGCTGTACCATTCATCCGAACGTATTCATCGAAGACGGCTGCGTCGTCGGGAACCGCGTCGTGTTGAAATCGGGGGCGGTGATCGGCTCGCGCGGCTTTGGTTTTGTAAGGGACGGCGACGAACTGATCAAATTCCCGCAGATCGGTACCGTGGTGATAGAGGACGACGTCGAGGTCGGCGCCAACACATGCGTCGACCGGGGGGCGCTTGGTGAAACGCGTATAGGCGAGGGAACCAAGATCGACAATCTGGTCCAGGTGGCGCATAACGTTTCGATAGGAAAACGGGTTGTGATCGCTTCGCAGACGGGAATATCTGGAAGCGTGAAGATAGGCGATGACTGCGTAATAGGCGGGCAGGTTGGCTTCGCTGACCACACCGAAATTGCCAACGGCACGATCATCGGAGCCAAGTCGGCGATATTTCCGGGAAAGAAACTGAGAGGCGGGGCGTGGGGAGGCGTGCCCGTGCGTCCCCTTGATGAATACAAGAGATTACAAGCGCACATCCGCTCGCTGCCGCGGCTGAAAGCAGATGTCGATGAGTTAAAGAAGCTGGCCGGACGGCTCGGCAATCTCGTCCGCAGCGACGAAGAAGAATAGGGGCAGGGATGGCCGCAACGGGCCGCACGGTGTCGATCTATGGCAGGTTTTATATCAAGGAAACTTTCAAACTCATTCGAAGGCGCGCTTGCAGGCGGCGGGGATCCGGCAACTTCCCCGCTTTACGTCTTTGGGCCGTTCCTTAAGTTGATCGTTGTGGCAGGAGTCGCACAGGTCACCTTCGGAGCCACGATCTGGCTTGCTGTTTTCACCGTCGTGATGGTGTCGGCAATGTACCGCCAGGTGATGGGGTGGATCACCGACGGGAGCGGCGGAAGCGGCCTTGCAGAAGAAGAATTCGGCGGTTGGGCAGTCAAGATCAACGCCGGCATCACGGTCATCGAATACACACTCACTTTCCTTGTCAGCATGGCGGCTCTCGTTACCTTTGTTGCTGACCGCGCGACGGAATTCGGCATTCCTCTGAATCAATCCTTGTTCGGTATTCAATACAGGACCTTTCTGGCGATCGGGCTTAGCATCTTCACCGGCTGGCTCGTAAATCTGGGACCAAAAGCGGCGGCAAAGGCGTTCGGCCCTGCGACTGCCGCCGTGCTTCTTCTTCTTTGGGTGATGATATTCGCTACGATCTTCCAGCTCGGATTTCACATACCGGATTTCCAGCTAAAGGCGTTCACCGGCGACTATCTGCATTTCACCCTCGGCGGGTACGCCCGGATCCTTGCCCTGATGACGGGTATCGAGATATTCGCCAACCTTGTCGCTGCCTATGACGGGACTAGGATGGAAAAGAGCCGCAAGGCCTTCGGAAGCCTGCTGATCATCATGGGTACGACCGCGTTGACTATGATCATTGTCGGCCCTGCGATCCTGGAAGTGTCGAGGGGCACTGTTACGTCAGAGATCTCCGTGTTCACCCAGACGATGAACGCACTGCTTCCCCCGTGGGCCTCGTATCTGGGAACGCTGATCGGCATCGCCGTTCTCTTGAGCGCATCGGCGGCAGCGGCACAGGGAGTGCAAAATCTCGCTCTTGGACTCAGGTACCGCCATTATGTGACGGCAACTATGGGTCAGCGGAACAGGTACGATGTTGCCGGCCGGCCGGTTTGGCTGATGATCCTGGTTATCGGCATTTGCTTCCTCTTCTTTGGGACCCACGAAGAGACCTACCTCGCACTTTACGCCGCTGGCGTGTTCATCCTTCTAAGCATGACAGGCTGGGCGGCCTGCAAACGGCTGCTGCGGGAAGACCGTGAGAAGTTCTCATTCGGAAAGACCGCCTCTCTCGTGGGCACTGCGATCGCAGCCCTTCTAACGTCCGGAGCCACGTTCATCATTTTTGAGGAAAGATTTTTCGAAGGCGCCTGGATATACCTCCTGCTGGTTCCCGCGCTATACATCGCATTCACCTATTTCAGGAAGAAACTTGGCAGCCCGCCTTCCGTCGAAGAACGGCTTGGGGCCATCATTTCAGAACAGAGGTTCTTCCCGACATCGCTCAGGGAGTTAAAGCTTGACGAAGTCCCGTTTCAGAAGATAGTCGTCCCGCTCGACGGATCTTCCCTTGCCGAGCAGGTGATCGCGACGGCGCGTGCCTTTGCGCGCGAATACGGCGCTGAGCTGGAGATCGTGTCGGTCGAAGACGGCAATGCCGATGAGTCAGTACACTTGACCGACGCGCAGATCGCGGAACAAGCAAGCGAACTCAAAATTTACATGGGGCTTGTAAGTTCCTTGATTAGAGGAGACGGGTTGAAAGTGGAAACCCATTACAGGCGCGGCGAGCCATCTGGCGAGATCGACGCTGTATGCAGGGAGATCAGCGCGGACCTGATAATAATGACGACGCGCGGAAAGTTCGAGTTCGGCCAGCTGATGACCAAGAGCATGGCGCAGAGAGTGGTCCAGAAGACATCCACGCCCACGTTGCTGATCAGGCCGACGAACAACTGGCGGAGCCGCAGATCAGAATTCAAGCGGATCCTCGTCGCCCTCGACGGTTCGGAGGAGGCGGAAATGGTGCTCCCCTACATCAGGGCGTTCGCCAATCAATTCGCCAGCAGGGTTCTCCTGTTTTCGGTGCCGGAAGGCTCAGAATCCGAGGGATACGACGAGAAGATCAAACAGTATCTTGACGGCATCGCTGAGGCCTTGCGTAATGACGGTATCGAGATCTTCACTTACGTGACCGGCTCCGGACCCGCCCGGACGATACTTGCCGTCAGCGAGGAAGAGAAGATAGACCTCATCATGATGAGTTCGCACGGACGGGGAGGAGTGGAGCGTTCGGACCAGATCCCGATCGGAAGCGTTGCTGAAAAGGTAGTGTCGGAGACGCCGTGTCCGGTATTCCTGCTTCCGCTGAGGCGCGGTGACCTCGCTTCCCGCAGACTCCCCGAGGAAGCAGATTCCAATGCCTCGCGACCGCTCAATGATGGTTCCGAAGAGGAATGAAAAAGTCCCGTTGTTAACCCGAACCATCGCGATCTTCGATGTGCGCGATCACGATCTCTGCGGCCTTTACGGAAGCGTTCTCACCGGATAGTTTCCGGCGCACCTCTTCAAGATCCAATCGCATTTTCCGATTGACCTCGGGATCAAGGATCCTTACGACCTCGTCCGCGAGAATTTCAGGTTTCAGGTCATCCTGGATCAATTCAGTTGCGAGTCGTCTGCCGGCCACCAGGTTTACGAGGCCGAACGTATCGATCGAGATGAACGGCCTTAGTATGAAATAGTTGAGTGCGGACGCCTTGTAGACCACGACCAGAGGAGTACCGAGCACCGCCGTCTCCAGTGTTGCGGTCCCGCTGGCAACAGCCGCCGCGTCCGAAGCGGCGATCGCCTCGTACGTTTCTCCGGACACGACCGTAAGTGTCTTCTCAAGGTCTTCGGTATCGATCTTCGCAGCGGCGGCGACCCGGTTCAATTCCTCGATAGACCGTGTGTTAGCGAGAGGGACAACGAACCTTACACCGGGCACCCTCTTCCTGATCAGTTTGGCCGCCTTCAAAAGGTCCGGAAAGATCCTTTCAACCTCGACCTTTCTGCTGCCTGGCAACAACGCTACCAAAGGCAGGGTACTTCCGATGCCGTACTTCGCACGAAATTCATCACGTCCGGTCTTTGGCCGTACTTCGGCAGCGATGGGACTCCCGACGTATTCGACCCGGTCAAATCCCTCATTCGCGTAGAATTCCTTTTCGAACGGCAGTATCGAGATCAGAAGGTCGACATATTTTCGGAAGTGCCTCACGCGAAACTTCTTCCACGCCCATACCTGCGGCGAGATGTAGTAAATAACACGAAGGCCTTGTTTTTTAAGACTCTTAGCGAGTCGAAGGTTAAAGTCGGGAAAATCTACAAGTATCGCTGCGTCCGGTTGGCGGTCGACCGCT
>JAHEEZ010000090.1 GCA_024640445.1 Acidobacteriota bacterium
CTCAGAGATATGTTTTGGGCTCTCAAGCACACCTGATTCCAGGTCTGGGATGTCGATCGGCACGTCACCGTGGTCGGTAACTTCGTAGCCAAGATCCTTTATGTGGCTGTAGATTCGCTTGTCGCGAAATTCCGCAAGGCGGATCGCAGATACGCCGAGTTCGCTTCCCGGTTTTCCGGCCCCAAATCCAAGCGGAACACCGAGGATGCCGACGTGACGCCCTACTCCGGGTAAATACATTTCATCAAGCTCCATGATTTTATTCTAACGGCGGGAAGGCATTTCGCCGAATCCATCGGCAAATAATGCCGTCATCGCGTCGAAAGCATGATCCTCATCAGGACCCTCAACTTCCATTCTTAGTACCACTCCCTTTGAGGCTGCAAGCGTCAGGACGCTGAGAATCGATTTTGCGTCCGCGTAAACAGACTTGTCCTCCCGCACGAGCAGGATGGAACTATCGAATTCGCCCGCGAGCCGCACGACCTGCGCGGCAGCGCGGGCGTGTAGACCTAATTGGTTAATGATCGCAAGATCGCCTGTTCTCATGCTTTGGATTTGTGAGGGTCAAGCAGATCTGCCGCCTTGTAGATCGACTGCTTGCCCTGTTCCTCGACGAGAGCGGCCATTTCCGAAAGGGTCATTTCCTTGTTCTGCGAAGCCAGTTTGATCACCATCGGCAGGTTGACCCCCGTGACCACTTCAACCTCGTTTTCCTTTATGAACATTGCGCTGATATTTGTCGGAGTTCCTCCGAACATGTCCGTCAGGAGAAGTACCCCGTTGCCGCTGGAAACGCTCTTGATCGCCCTCTGGATCTCTCCCTGGGCGACCTCTACGTTATCGTGCCAGCCGATCGAAACCGCGGCGATGTGCGGAATATCCCCGACCACCTGCTCAGCGGCCGAAAGCAGTTCATTTGCGAACTGACCGTGCGAGAC
Source organism: Acidobacteriota bacterium (assembly GCA_024640445.1). Lineage (GTDB taxonomy): Bacteria > Acidobacteriota > Blastocatellia > Pyrinomonadales > Pyrinomonadaceae > Aridibacter. Next base: position 942 of record JAHEEZ010000090.1, read on the forward strand.
CACGACTCCTCCTATCTTCTTCATAAACTACTCCCCCCTTCCCAACTATTTCGCCACATCTCTGTGAACGACCTTCGTGTCGTAGCCGGCTTCATTCAGTCTCTCGCCAATACGCTCTGCGGCCATAACAGACCTGTGCCTTCCGCCTGTGCAGCCGATACCGATCGTCAGATACGCCTTTCCCTCTCGTCTGTAAAGCGGCAAGAGATATTCAAGCAATTCAATGAACCTGCGAAGAGTTTCCCTCACGTCTTCCTGAGAATCCAGGAAAGCCGCGACCTTCTTATCTGTCCCAGGAAGTTCCTTGAGCTTCTTCTCAAAATACGGGTTCGGCAAATGTCGCACGTCGAACATCAGGTCAACATCCCTCAGTACCCCGTGTTTGTGACCGAAGCTGACTACCTGAACCTGCAAGGGGATGCCTTCCCTGTGTTCGCCAAACCTCTGGACAAGCGTCCGCCGCAACGAATGTACATTGTGTTGAGAGGTGTCGATCGTAAGATCAGCCAGAGAACGCACCGCGCTCATCGCTTCTCGCTCGGACCTGATCGCTTCAAGGACACCGACCCCGTCATCTGCCGGATGCGGCCGGCGGGTCTCGCTGAATCTGCGCTTCAGCACTTTGTCCGAAGCGTCGAAGAACAAAATGAACGGCTCAAGGCCCCGCCTCTTCAGCTTCTTGAGTTCCGCCGGAAAATCCGAGAGAAAATGGCGCTCTCGGATGTCGATCACGAGCGCGGCTTTCTCTATGGCGATCAGACCTTCGGAGTTTGGAAGCATAAGCCGCGAGAATGGAGAAAGTATCGTGACCGGCAGGTTATCCACGCAAAAATACCCAAGATCCTCGAACGCATTTGTCGCCGATGACATTCCCGACCCGCTGAGGCCCGTGATAATGATGAACCTCTCGAGCTTTTCCTGTTTGTCGCCGGTATCCGTCATCGCAGTCTATTCTCCTCCGCCAATCGCGCGGGAATGCCTTTCGATCAGGTTTCTGGCCGCATCGTGACCAGCTATTTTGAGCAAGTGGATACGGACCGCCGTCTCAACCAGTGTAGACAGATTGCGGCCTGAGCTGACAGGAAGAACGAATTTCGGCAGATGTATCCCGAATATCTCTTCGACTTCCATCTCAAGGCCGAGCCGGTCAATTTCTTTCACTTTTTCCCATCGACGAAGCTCTATGCACAGATCGATATTCTTCGACATGCCTACCGCGCTCACACCAAAAAGGTCTTGTATGTTGAGGATCCCGAGTCCGCGTATCTCAAGGTGGCCCCTGGTAAGTGCCGGGGAACTCCCCTCCAGCACGTCTCCTATCTTCTTCACCACCACCGAATCATCTGAGATAAGCCGGTATCCGCGTGTCACAAGGTCGAGCGCGCATTCAGATTTCCCGATGCCGGATTCTCCCAGAAGGAGCACGCCGATCCCGTACATTCCCAACAACACGCCGTGCAGAGTGATCGAAGGGGCTAGAGTATTCTGAAGAAAGTTGGAAACCTCGGCGATCGCAGTGGAGCTCACCGCCTGAGTACGCAAGGTCGGGATAGAGGCGCTTCTTAGTACCGAGCCTATCTCCCTGGGGATCGTCAGTCCCTTTGTGACCAAAACACAGCAGATCTTCGCGAGGTCGAGGTGTCGAACCGCCGCCTCCCTTCCTGCCGCGTCAAGTTGTCGCAGATACGATGTTTCGCTCTGGCCGATGATCTGAAGCCTGCCTTTATGGATGTAGTGAGTGTAGCCCGCGAGTCCAAGTCCCAATTTCTGGATCCTGTCGGAATCGATGTAATTCACATCAAGATTTGCTGCGCCGAGCACGACCTCAGGCCCCAGCTTCTTCGGGGCATTCTCGACGAATTCCCGGATCGTGATCCGTGGCTTTGCTGAAGGGTTATGCCTCATCGGCTGATACTTTTCCGGGCGTTACAAAAATGGAAGCTTCCGGGGTTCTCATTCCCCGGCAGTAGTCTTGAAGTGGATCTCGGAAAAAAACAAGGCCCCCGGAAACAGGGTGCTTCCGGGGGCCCGGGATCTAACCCGCGTCTGTTTCGGCTGCGGCCGGCGCGACTTCGCCCGCCTTCTTGGCCTTGTGCGACTTGTCGATTATCTTATTCTTGACCCTCAGGGCCTGCCTCTCGATCTTCGAGACCGTCTGGGAAAGCGAAAGGTACATATCTTCTTCGGTGCTGGTGGCGGTTAGAACCTGATTTCTCCATTTCACCACTATCTCGGACCGGTGAAGCCCCCTCTCAACCTCAATGATCACGTGGGCATAATTGTCTTCCTTGTCGAAGAGATGATCGAGTTTCTCGAATTGTTCTTCCACGTGAGCACGTATCGCCGGGGTGACTTCAAGATGTCTTCCTGTGTATTCGAATCTCATAATCTGCACCTCAAAATTGTTTGCTGTAATGCTTTCCTTATCCGGACCGCATATGAATGAAAGGATCGTTCGGGAGCCTATATTATTACCTTGCGCTCCCTAGATCCCGGTATGTTCATTTGATCGCGGTATTTTGCGACTGTCCGGCGCGACAGCTTGACGCCGCCCCTGCCGAGCATTTTTGCTATCTTGTCATCAGTCAATGGTTTCTTTGAATTCTCCTCCTCGATCATTTTCTTTATCTTCAGCTTGAGGATCCGAGTCGAAACCTCCTCGCCGTCCTCATTCATCATTCCCTCGCTGAAGAATCTTCTTAGTTCAAGGACGCCTTGCGGGGTGTGCGCGTATTTGCGGTTCACCACCCTGGAAATGGTTGACAAGTGCATCCCTATGTCCTCAGCGACATCCTTCAGCATCATCGGCTTCAGGTGCTGTACGCCGTAGTCAAGAAAATCCCTTTGCCTATGCACGATGCACTCAACAACCCTGTAGATCGTCTGCCGCCTGTGTTCGATGTTTCGCAGCAGGTCGACCGCAGATCGGACTTTGTCCTTGATAAAGTCCTTTGTTTCCTTGTTCGTCTCGTCCTTCGAAAGCAGCTGCTGGTATGAATGGCTGATCCTGAGCCGGGGGCTTCCGCCGTCCGAGAAATAGATCACGTATTCACCTTCAACCTTTTCGATGTAGACCTCTGGCGAAATATAGATCGGCTGTTCCGCTGTGTATTCCCTGCCCGGATACGGGTCAAGTTCCCTTATCTTCTGGATCTCGTCGTTCAATTCCTCTAACCCGAGTCCCGTCTTTCGGGCAAGATGCTGCAGCCTGTGCGGCTGAAGGTCTTCGAAGTAATTCGCAACAAGATCAGCGGCCAGGCTCTCGCCCGCACCTATGTTCTCGAGCTGCGCCAGGAGGCATTCTTTAACGTCACGGGCCCCGCATCCCACAGGTTCGAGCCGCATCACGATCCTCCGCGCCCGCTCTACGGTCTCATCCGAACATCCGGTCATCTCCGATATCTCTTCGTTCGTTGCGTTGAGCCGCCCGTATTCGTCGAGATTGCCTATCACACAGATCGCGGCGGCCTCAACCTCATCGCCGATCCGCTGAAGATGGAGCTGCCATTCAAGATGTTCTGTTAATGATTCGGAGCCTGAAAGGAATTGTTCGAAACTTGGCGCGTCCTCTTTGTACTCGAACTCCTGGGTTTTGTATCCAGGGTCAAGATAGTCCTGGAACTCACGACCCAGATCGACGTCCTCGAAAGCGTCGGAGTGGTCCTCGCCGTCAGCTTCAAGTTCGGCATCTTCCGATACAGAGTCCTCGATTGCCTCACGGGTCTCGTCCGAGGGATCACCGTCGTGACCGTTTTCCGAGACAGAGGAATCTTTGTCTGGTACGTCCCAATCCGAATCGCCTTCGGAACCGGGTTCTTCGTATTCCCGTTCCGTGCCGTCGGCATTTTGGTCAAGTATTTTCTCTGCGAGTTCCTGGATCTCGTCTTCGGTCTGGACCTCTTCGAGGATGGGGTTGGCTTCAAGCTCCTGCTGGATCAGCTCACTCAACTCAATGGTGGTCATCTGCAGCATTTCTATGCGTTGCCTCAGTTGAGGCGTCAGCACCATTTTTTGCTGGAGTTTTTGAGTGAGCCTAAGAGATGACATTAATCCTCAATAACCAAAAAACTGCGAATCGAAGATGTAAGGTTGTTCGGAACGCACCTTCATTATAACCGATAAGAATCTGAAAAGTGAAAATTCGAAATCAAAGCTCGAAGCGCTGACCAAGATACAGTCGGCGAACCTCGTCATCGGTAACGAGTTCGGATGGTTCTCCGCTTTTCAGAATCCTGCCCTCGGCCATAATGTAGGCGCGATCCGTGATTCCCAGGGTCTCGCGGACATTGTGATCGGTAATGAGTATGCCGATGTCGCGGTCCTTGAGGTAGAGGATAATGTCGCGGATGTCCTCGATCGCGATGGGATCGATGCCCGCGAAAGGCTCGTCAAGAAGAATGAACTGCGGTTCGGTTGCGAGGCATCGGGCGATCTCCACGCGGCGCCTTTCCCCGCCGGAGAGCGAATCACCACGGGTCTTCCTGACGTGTGCGATCCCGAATTCTTCAAGCAGCTCCTCGAGACGCTGAAAACGGGCGGCACGCGGCATCTTCATTGTTTCCAGAACCGCCAGTATGTTCTGCTCCGCGGAAAGGCGGCGGAAAATAGACGGTTCCTGAGGAAGGTAGCCGAGGCCGAGCCGAGCTCGGAGATACATCGGCAGCCTTGTGACGTTGTCGCCATTTAGCCAAATCTCCCCGCGCTCGGTCCTCTCAAGACCGACCATCATATAGAAAGTGGTCGTCTTGCCCGCGCCGTTAGCACCAAGAAGGCCGACTATTTCACCCTTCGAAACCTCTAGAGACACATCGTCCACGACCCGCCGGCGACCGTAGGTTTTCTGAAGATTGCTGGCGGTCAGTTTTTCGCCTTTTGCTCCCGAACCGTTTTCCACAAGTTACCCGTAGTTCCTACCCTTTATGCTCATTGGCCGGGCACCGACATAGGCGGTGCCCGGCCCCGATATGGATATTGTAATTAACAGCGCAAAAAGTTCAATTGAGCTTTCCGTCTTTAAGTTTGTAGACGGAACGCATCCTTCCCGTGCCTTTGTCGCCCGACTTGCCCGTTCCCACGATCACATTGTCCTTCAACCGCACGAGAACTTCCCGGCCTTCGGAGGAACCGCTCTCATCATCCTTTACGGTCGCCGGATCGCCTCTGAGAATGATCGTCTCTTCGGCTGCGTCGTACTGTGCGAACTCGCCGGTCGCCTTTCTGCCTGGCTGAGTGATCACAACCTTCTTTTCCGCGACAGTCTTCTTAAGTTCATTTGCTGCGTCGAGATATACAACCGCCGTCCCTGCAGTGATTCGGTCTGTCCCCTGCCTGATATCGACATTTCCGGTGTACCTAAGCCGCCTTTCGTCATTCACATATTGCATCGCGTCCGACTGTGCATAGACAGGCACCGAAGACCGCTTGCCTCCCGCCGATCTCTTCGCATCGTAGAGCAGACTTCTGACATTTCCTTCGGCCGCAAACCGTCCCGTCTGCTGCTCCAGAGTGATCTTCTCGCCCCTCACGTAGTTCTTGTCCTGCCAGGCGCGCGCGTCACCTGAAAAAACAGCCGTCTCCTGTTTGTGGTCGAATGCGGCTGATGAAGAAGAAACAAAGACGGGGGAATTTACTTTCGCGAACGGCGTGGCGCCTCTCGCCTTTCTCTGCGAGTAGTATGTCGCGCTCACCTTGTCACTGAACGACGAGCGATCGTTCTTCAGGTCCCAGTCGATACGACCGGCGCGCACCCGGCCGGCATCGTCCCACACGGCGGGATCTCCTCCGCTTAGCCTCACGGTCTCGCCACGCGCTGTGTAGACGATATTGTCGGCTATGCCGTTACGCTCGCCTTCCCGGAATTTCGCCGAACCGGAAGCCTCAAGCCGTTCAATATCCTGTGTACGGCTTTCGAAAAAAGCAACGAACCTGTCGGCTTCGAGCGTTTGGGCATCCTTGTCCGAGGAACCGAGCGGATTCCGAACCGCGTTCGAACGCGCCCCACTGGTCGTACAACTCTTTGCGTTGTTGCCTGCGTAAAAATCGCATGTGAATTTCGGGGACTTGATCTCAGTCCGGTATTTGCCGGGACCTTTGCTCCTCGGATCGCTAACGAGCACAGCGTTACCCGAAGCAACAGCGCCTTCAAGTTCGTCAGAGCCTTTCCTGAATGACGTGCTGACCGTATCGGCAGTAAGGGTCTTGTCGGCAGCATCGGAGCCTGCGCCTGACGAAGTAAGCGATATGGTTGTCCTGCCCTCTGTCTTTGCCGACGCAGGTTTTCCATCTTCCCTGAATAGCACTTCTATTATTGAAGGCGTCTTAAGGGAGTATTTTGAATAGTCCGGATTGTCAGAAGGTATGACCTCTATGATACTGCCCCCGGTCGCGAAGGCCTTTGCTATTTTGCCGCCCCGGGAAAAACTGGCCCGAAGCTCTTGTGAACGCAATTCGGTCTTCCTGTCCGTCGCCGTTTGGCGCAGGTAAGCTTTACCTGAGACATCCGCATTCTTCAGGGTCCGGTCGGGATACAGCAATGCCGCTATCGTTTCTCCGCCGACGATGTCGGACCCCTGTGCTACTGAAGCCGACCCTGTCAGAAGCACTTCGCCGGATACCTGTCCGTAAACGGCATGAGAGGCTTTGGCAGTTGTAGGCTTTCCGGAGGAGGTTGATTCGATCACGACACCTCCGTCAAGTTCAAACGTCTCGCCCGGCTTGTCATAAACCGCTGTCACGCTTGTGATCTTAGTTGGCGATCCGGAATCCGCCGATGAGTCGACCTTGACGCTGCCTGACATCTCGATCCTGTCGAGTTCTTTCTCAATATAAGCCGTGATCCTGTCGGCGGTCGCATTCGTGTTTCGGCCCCGCCCTCCAGGTTCCTGCTTCATGCTGGCATCGCCCATCAGATCGATCCTGCGGAGCTGTCGGTCTTCAAGGAAGGCTTTCGCTTTCGAAGACGTGATGCGCGTCGGTCGTTCCAGATTCTTGTTCGCGCCACTCGGGATCAGAAGCGCGTCGACACTGCCGGTAAGATCTATCGTCTGGGCGGTCTGGTCGACGAAAGCCCTTCCGGCCCGCAATTCGGCAGTCTTTATATCTTTTGTCTGGTATTCGGTACCCTCGCCACCCTGCTCGGCAAAGATCTCCACATCTTTTAGCAGTTCAAGCGTCTTGGCTTCGATCCGGACCACCGCGCCTTCGCTGTTCCCGGAGAGGTTCTCACGCGCAAATTCAACGTATTCTTCGGCCTCCGCCTTTTCTTCTGACTTTGAGTAGGAAAGCTGGTCGGTCTTGATGTTCAGGCGATCCCTTGTATCGATAATCACGTTGCCTGCGAAGAAGATATTGAAGTCCTTGGAATCCTTCTCGTCAGGCACATATATCGCTTTGTCTGCCTTAAGTTTGTCGAACCTGCCCGCACCGCTTTCGTCGTAAACCTCGAGAACGACGTCCAGGAGCTCCTGGTGCTTGTCGTCAAAAGTGGTTGCCCTGCTTGCCTTGATCGAATAACGGAGCTTTGAGTCCTCGGATTCTTTTCTTTCGTAACCTTCAACAACGGCGACGACGTTGTCCGAAAGCACGGCAGGTAGTCCCCGCATTCGGAATTCCTTTCGAAAGCTTCCAAAATAGAACCCGATCACGACAACAAGTACAACCGCCGCAAGCACGGCGATAGCCCCGGCGCGGAGCAGCCCCGGAAACCTGGCCCGCAGGTTGTACTTTTCTATTCTGTTCTCTGCGTTTTCGTTCAAGATCCTGTGTTGTACGGTATTCGAAGCGCCGGTTCGCCGCCTGTTTGTCTCTGGCTGCCTTGAAATGGATCGTGCCTGAGATGCAGGCGCTTTCAAAAAGGCTTTCCGCCAAGGCTATACCGGAATCCGGTTCATCAAGAAGGAAAATTATATCAGACGACGAGCTCTTTCAACGCCGCATCAGGATTGCCTTATGTCTTTCAGGTTGAGCTGAAGCCTTGTCACACCCTGCCAGGTATTCGGTTCCGGAGTATGGGCTATCTCGTAGACCCCGCCGGCCTTCAGTTCCATATCAGCCGATCTGTCAACGCCGTCCCACCATACCGCTTCGAACTGACGGCCTTCCACGTCGCGAAGTTTCAATTTCAGGTGCTTATCCTTCATTACCCAAGGCTCGTCCGCAAGCGTCAGTCCAGGCGTAGAAAATACAGGTTTTGGGTTTCCCTGCCCGTAAGGTTCAAGTTTCTTGAGGTCCTCGGTCAGATCAAGGCCGAGGGTGCGGCTTGAGACCGGAGCGTCGATTCTTACCTCCGGAACAAGGCTGTCTGCGGGAATCGTCTCCGCAGCGTGGGAATTCAGCCGTTCCCTTAAGTCGGAGATGTTCTCAGGCTTTATCTGCATCCCTGCCGCCGCGGCGTGCCCGCCGTACTGTTCAAAGAGATCCGCGCAGGAATCGAGCCCCTTCAGAAGATGGTAATCCGAAATGCTTCTCGCGGAACCGTGTCCCATACCATCTTCGACCGAGATGACGATCGACGGCCTGTGCGTTTTTTCGGCTATCCGTGAGGCAGCCAGGCCGATCACTCCCCTGTGCCAGCCCTCGCCCGACGTGACTATGAAATAGGCGCCATCAATTCCATCTTCCATCGCCGAAAGCATTGCACGCTCGGTGATCTCCTTCTGCAGTTTTTGACGTTCGATATTCTTCCTGTTTAGGTATTCGGCAAGTTTCCTCGCCCCCTGGAAATCCGGGGATTCGAATAATTCAACAACGTGCCGGGCGGCATCCATCCTTCCTGCCGCGTTGATCCTCGGCGCGATCCGGAACCCAATGTCATAACTCGTCATCTCGTCCCGGCAATCAGCGACCTCTATCAGAGCCTTAAGACCGTAATTGACCGTCGAGGGCAGGTCGTTAAGCCCGACTGCCACAATCGCGCGGTTCTCGCCCGTCAGCTTCATCACATCCGCAATGGTCCCGATCGCGACCACTTTGAGGAAATGAGGCACCGTCTCTTCCCTTCTTTTCTCCCGCAAGAGCGAGTGAGCGAGTTTGAATGCGACTCCGACACCCGCAAGGTTCTTGTCCGGATAATCGCAGTCAATGCGGTTGGGATTCACGACCGCATACGCCTCGGGAAGACCTGTGTCCTTTGTCAGATGATGGTCCGTGACGATCACATCAAGGCCATGCTCCTTCGCCCACGCGATCGGCGCGAAAGAAGTGCTTCCGCAATCGACGGTGATCACTAGCGAGAACCCCTCCTCTTTCGCTTTTTCCAGCGCCGGGATATTCAGCCCGTATCCCTCGGTAAACCTGTGGGGCACGTGAAATCCTGTCTCGGCCCCGATCATCTCAAGTGCCTTGCGAAGTACAACCGTGCCCGTCGTGCCGTCCACGTCGTAGTCGCCCCAGACAAGTATCTTTTCCTTGTTCTCCACGGCTTTCAGTACGCGCGCAGTGGCGCGGTCCATATCGGTAAGCAAGGCCGGATCGTGAAGATGCTCATAGCCGGGGTTCAAAAACCGGTGAGCGGATTCCGCCGTGCTGTAGCCGCGGGAAATAAGAAGCGCGGCAACGATCGGCGCGACGCCGAGTTCGTTAGCCAGCTCACGCGTCAGGGTGAGGTCATGGTCGATCGTTCTCCATCTTTTCATTTGGGAATTCCTGTCTCTTTCAGATGTCTGAACACCCCAGGGTCCGGGTGTCCGTATGTGAGGTGAATCTTAAACCTGCGGCGTTATCATGCCCTGCCACAGTAATATCAAAATAGCGGCGCCGAGCAGTATCCGGTAAATTACGAAGACGGTGGTCGAATAACGCCGAAGATACGCCAGAAGGAACCATATCGAAAGATAGCCCACTATTCCGGCGGCAATAGTGCCGATGGCAAGCGACGCAAAACTCTCCTGGGGAAGGATCTTCCAAGCTTCCACCAATTCGAGCAGGCCGCTGGCTGTAATTGCCGGGATCATAAGGAGGAAAGAGAATCTCGCCGCCGCCTCTCTCGAAAGTCCCGCGAAAAGCCCTCCCATGATGGTAGAACCTGATCGACTCGCACCAGGCATCAGCGCCAGCACCTGCGAGCACCCGACGATCAATGCCTCCGGCACCCCCAGTTCCTTTAGTCCCTTCCGCTGCCTGCCAAGAAATTCCGCGATCTGCAAGAGAACCGCTACCAGAATAAGCATCACCGAAATTATCCAGAGGTCTTTCGTTAACGCGCCTTCGATGGTTTCCTTGAAAATAACTCCCACGATCCCCACAGGCACGGAACCGATGACTATCAGCCAACCGAGCCAGGTTTCGTCCGACATCCAAACCGGACGGATCTTGTTTTCGCCTTCTATTTCACCCCTTCTACCGGTAATCAGCGCGAAATGGTCGCGCAGGAACGATGTCGAAATACTCCAGATGTCTGAAGCGAAATAGACGAAAGCGGCGGCAAGCGTGCCAAGCTGTATCACGGCCATCGTCGCCGTGATCTGCTCCGGATTCCCGCCGTAAATGCCGGTATATCTGCTCGCAAACACAAGATGCGCGGTCGAGCTTACCGGAATGAATTCTGTGAGACCCTGGACGATGCCCAGGATGATGGCTTGTATGAGGTCCATATGCTGGAGGAAAACGTGTGGCCTTCAGGGAAGTGACTGACGCATTTTCCGCTTTTTGGCAGTATTCGTCAAAGCAGACGATAAGACTATTCACGGTAACTTGCCCGGGAAGCGATCACGTCGTAAAGGCTGGCGGGAAGAAATCTCGCGAGACGAACGATGAACGCCAACTGCCATGGAAACGAGTAAAAGGCCTTCTTCCTGCGGATCGCGCTCACGATCCTCATCGCGCCGTCGTCCAGTTCTAAAAGGAACGGCATATTCTTTTGCCTGCCGGAAGTCAGAGGGGTCTTGATAAACCCGGGCTGGATCACGCTGACGTCGATTCCCTGTCCCTTGAAATCCACCCTGAGGCTCTCGAAGAAGGCATTCATCCCGGCCTTGCTTCCGGAGTACGCGGCAGACTTCGGCAGGCCTCTGAATCCGGCGAGGCTGGAAATGCCTACAATTTGCCCGCCCCCGCGTTCGAGCATTTCCGGGAGGACCGCGGCTACGGCGTTGACCGCGCCGATAAGATTTATGTTGATCACCTTAGCAACCGCGCCCGCGTCGATAAGCCTTGTTTCGCGGTCGTTGCCGCCAACTCCTGCATTGGCGATCATCACGTCCACGCGGCCAAACTCCGAACGAAGGCGACCTGCGGCCTCCCTTACCGATTCGGCGTTCGTTACATCGCCCGGGAAGATACGTGCGGTTCCTCCAGCGGACGCTACTCTTTCCGCGACTTTCTCAAGTTCCGTCTCACGCCTTGCCAGCAGACCGAGTATCGCCCCGTCGCGGGCAAAGATCTCGGCGACTGCCGCTCCGATACCGCTCGAGGCCCCGGTGAGAAGGATCACCTTGTCTTTCCAGTATGCGTCCATTTTCCTATTAGCAGACCTCGTCCACCCGACCGCGGAACGCTTTGAGGGCAGATGCAAGGTCGGTTTGGCGAATGAGCAGGTGGTCCCTTGAGAATGATGAGAAAGGAAGTATGGAAATGCCCTCCGCGGCGAGTATGCCCGCGATCTCAGCCATGAATCCCACGACATCGAATTCGAGTTCGGCGTCAAAGCTCAACAGCCGGAATCCGCTTTCAACCTTTGCTCCTGCGAGCCCCGGGCGGAGACCAACCAGATCGCGATCATCGACGACAAGGGTAACCTCCCATTTGTCCTTGAAGATCAGGAATTCCGATTTCATTTGAGGGGACAGTTCCGGATCGGCCAGTACCCGCTCCCATTCATCGTGATGGAGGGCGACGATGTGAAACGTGTCCGGGGCAACGATCAATTTCGCACCACGCAGAAGTTCAGCAGCGTTTTTCGATCCCATACGCGCCTCCGGCTATG
>JAHEEZ010000091.1 GCA_024640445.1 Acidobacteriota bacterium
ACATAGATTCAATAACCGCTTCAGATCCCGGCCGTTATTTCCTCGACCTCAAGAACTTCCTTGATGACACGTGGCGAGATCTCGATGAGGAAACCTCTTTTACCACCGTTGATCCATATCTTCTCAAGATCGAAGATCGACCGTTCAGTAATAACCCGCATCGGAGTCCGAAGTCCGAACGGCGACGTTCCCCCGAAAAGATATCCTGTAAGCCTGTGCGCCTTTTCCGGCGACGAAGGGGCGACCGACTTAACCCCCAGGATCCGAGCCAGGTTCTTTTCGGAAACCTGAAGGTCCCCGTGCATGAGCACCGCCAGCGGCTCTCCCTCAGATGTCTCAAAAATCAGGGTCTTGATAATTGAGTGTTCTTCCACTCCAAGCGCCTCCGAAGAATGCCGCGTGCCCCCTTTTTCAACGTAGTCGAAAAGATGCGGGACAAAATCGACATTCTTGCTTCTCAAAAATCTGATTGCCGGTGTTACGGGTATCTTCATAAGAAGCTTGCAGCACCTACATTTGTTCTCCAGATTGAAAATGGATAATTGGAAGTTGGTGAGGCGACCGAAAGTCATCGGCAGACGTCGTCGCGAAAGCTCTCAATTTTCAATTATCAATTCTTCCAAATGGCGCGCTCCCCCACGGTAGGTCTACTAACACTCTGCCTGACTTCAGACATATGGTCGGGTACTGATAAATCCATTTACTATTAACGATTCGCGATTCACGATTTACCGCTCACTTCCGAGTGCCTGAAACACGAGACGACATGGTCGTTCACCATCCCTGTCGCCTGCATAAATGCATAACAGATCGTCGAGCCGACGAAGTTGAATCCCCGCTGTTTCAGGTCCTTGCTCAGGGTGTCGGACAATGAAGTCGAAGCGGGCACTTCCGAGAGCGACCTCCATCGATTCATAACAGGTTCGCCGTCAACAAAAGACCAAACGTAAGCGTCGAAAGACCCGAGTTCGTCCTGAACTGAACGAAACGCACGCGCGTTTCGGACGGCCGAATTCACCTTCAAGCGGTTTCGGACAATACCTTCGTTTTGAAGCAGTTCAAAGATCTTCTTTTCTCCGTAGGCGGCGACCTTCTCTGGCTCAAAATTGTCGAAAGCCGTCCGATAATTTTGCCGCTTGCGCAGGATCGTGTCCCAGCTCAATCCCGCCTGGGCACCCTCCAGAATCAGAAACTCAAACAGCGACCGCTCATCGTGCAGCGGCACGCCCCATTCCCGGTCGTGATACTCGACAGCGAGATCGTTCGTCGCCCAACCGCATCTGTCGTTAGTTGAATCAGCCACACTTTCTATCCGGGCGTTCTAACAACCCGGCTCATCTGTCGACCCTGATGTAACATCAGGCAATCATTCGAGCCGTCCGCTTACGACGGGAAATCAGTAAAACCTGTAACGCGGACCGCCTGGTTGTAATGTCTCCTTTCGTGAAGCGCCAACATCTCAAGCGCGTCACGCACCCTCAGATTGATCACTTCGTTGACCGGCGATGCTACTTTCACGCCCAGCAGGGACTCATCGTCGAGCCTCTCGATCAGGTCCTTCAACTTGTCTTGCGCAGAGGCAAAATCTTCGACGATCGATTCGGCAATGTCGCTCTGCGCAGGTTCGAATACCGGAAAGGTCTTGTTCTTCTTCACGGAATCCGGGTGCACGGCATTCTTGAGAATCCGGCCGAAAAAATCGGCTGCGAAAGGTATTCGGCTCCACACGTTCGGGCTGTAAGTTCCGGCAGCCACTTTTTCAAGCGTGGAAAAATATGCCTCATTTGAAGTAATCAGGTGGTCGAGGCACTGACCGACGCTCCAGCTCTTCGGGTTCGGTTTCCAGTTGACCTGTTCAGCGCTCATTCCGCCGAAAGAGGCTTTCGCTTCCCCGGTAACGCTGTTCAGTTCCTCAACCAGATTTCTCACGAATTCGGACATATCCGATCTCCTTCAGGCCCTAGTTTCGAAGCGGCTTCCCGGTCTTGAGCATATGGGCGATCCTTTGCTGGGTTTTCCGCTCTCCGCAAAGGCTTAGAAACGCCTCGCGTTCAAGATCCAGAAGGTACTGTTCCGATACTTCCGTACTGTGATTCAGGTCGCCGCCGCTCAACACCTTTGCCAGTTTCCTGCCGATCAGCTCGTCGTGCTCCGAAATGAACTCCGCCTTCCTCATCATATGCAGGGCGAGTTTAATTGAGGCCTGCGCCTGTTCTCCGAGCGCCAGTATGTCTGTTCGTTCTACCGGCTGAACATAGCCGGAAGCGGCAAGATTTAGCACCTCCTGTTTCGCGTCCGCTATCAAGCGGTCGCCGTTCATCGAGATCGGGTCAGACGGGCGAAGAATTCCCCAACTTCTTGCTTCCTGGGCTGACGTCGCGACCTTGCCCATTCCGATCATCTCGAAAGTCTTCTTCAGGAAGGCTATCGGATCCGCGTCGGGCGTCGCTTTCGCTTTGTCCATCGTCCTCATCGTCAGTTCCTTGGTGCCCGCGCCGGCCGGGATGAGGCCGACCCCGACCTCGACAAGACCGATGTAAGTCTCAGCCGCGGCCCGCGCCCGATCTCCGTGCATTGTCACCTCGCAGCCGCCTCCGAGCGCAAGGCCGTACGGTGCCGTGACGACTGGTTTCGCGGAATACCGGATCCGCATCACAGCCTTCTGGAACTGGGCGATCATCAGATTGATGTCGTCCCATTCTTCTTCCTGCGCCGCCAGAAGCAGGAGCATGATGTTCGCACCCGCGGAGAAGTTCCCGCCCTGATTTCCGATCACGAGCCCCTGGAAGTTCTTTTCTACCTCGTCGATCGCGAAGTTGATCATCTGCACCGTATCGCCGCCGATCGAGTTCATCTTGGTGTGAAACTCCAGGCAAGCAACGCCGTCGCCGATGTCGATCAGGGAAGCTCCCGTGTTCTCCTTGATCACACCGCGAGTTTCCTTCAGCGAACCTAAACTGATCACTCCGTCACGGGCGGGGATCTCCTTGTAATCGCCCGATACCAGGTCGTATTGATAGTTCTTTCCGTCTTCCCTCTTGTAGAAGTTCGCCGCCCCGGAAGCCAGCATCCGCTCCACATTCTCCGGTACGGACTGATCCTCGGCCTTCATTCTTTCGACCGACTCAGCGACCCCGATGGCGTCCCAGGTTTCAAATACGCCGACCTCCCAGCCGAAACCCCATTTCATCGCGTTGTCGACGTCCGAGACGTTATCCGCGATCTCCGGAATCCGGTTCGCGGCGTATCGAAGTGTCCTGGAGATAGTCTTCCAGAGGAACTCTCCGACATTGTCCTTGCCCCAGACCAGCGTCTTAATGCGTTTTTCCCTGTCTTCTATCTGTTTTGCCGCTTCCAGCGAAGCAAAGCGGGTCTTTTCCTGCGGTTTGTATTCGAATGTGTCCAGGTCCAGTTCAAGGATCACACGGTTGCCTTCTGCATCCCTTGATTTCTTGAAGAAACCGCCCCCGGTCTTGTCACCCAGGATCTTCTTCTCAAGCATTTGGTTGAGAACATCGGGGATCACAAACGCCTCTCGGTCCTCGTCGTCCGGAATAGCCGGATACAGGTTGTTGTTCACGTGGGCAAGAACGTCGAGTCCTACCAGATCCGAGGTCCTGAAAGTCGCGCTGGACGCGTGCCCGATGGCCTTGCCCGTCATTTGGTCAACTTCGGTAGGGGTGAAGCCCATTGCAAGCATTTCATGAACAGTGGCCATCATCCCGAATGTACCCACGCGGTTCGCGATGAAATTCGGCTCGTCCTTCGCGGCAACGACACCTTTTCCAAGGCGCTTGTCGAGAAAGCCGAATATCTGGCAGGAGATCTCTGGCTTTGTCCACTCGGTAGGTATGACCTCGACGAGTTTCATATACCGCGGAGGGTTGAAGAAGTGTGTGCCCAGGAAATGCGCCCTGAAATCTTCCGAGAAAGGTTCGGCTATGGACCGAATCGGGATGCCGCTTGTGTTCGAAGCGATTATGGAACCGGCCTTGCGGTGTTTTTCCACTTCCGCGAAGACCTTGTGCTTGATATCGAGGCGCTCGACGACCGCCTCGATCACAAGGTCGCATTCGGAGAGCTTTGCCATATCGTCGTCGAAGTTCCCGAGTTCGATCAGGCGCGCGTTGTCTTCGAGCATGAACGGCGCGGGCTTCAGTTTCTTTGCAGCTTCGAACATCAATCTGACGATCCGGTCGCGCACCTGCGGCGAGTCTATAGAAACGCCTTTCGCCTTTTCATCTTCCGTCAGTTCACCCGGCGCGATGTCCAAAAGGAGAGTCGGTATCCCCGCGTTTGTAAGATGTGCCGCGATCGCGGCTCCCATTGTTCCGGCCCCTAGCACGGCTGCCTTTCCGATTCTCAACATAGTTCCGTCTTCCTTGAAAATTACCAGAGATTAGAGTTGACCTATGATACTGAATGAACGTTCATTCAGCAAGATGGCTGGAGATATTACCGCTAAAATATCGTCAGTCGGAAATTTTTCCTTTATTTCAAATTTATTTTCTGATAGATTGTCGGCATCTTTTTGATATTTTTGGTCTTATGTCAGTCGACGCCTTATCGGTTTAATAACCACTTTTCATATACACAGGCACGAACACCGCTATCATCCGCTGACTGACAGGAGACACAAATGAATACTAAAAAAACTGTTTTGGCGCTGGTCGTGGTCGCTTTGGCTTTCTCGATCGGCTTCGCTACGTTCAAGGCCGCGGAGCTTTTCAAGAGCTTCTTGATCAGTTCGAAGGCAGATTGCTCTCGCCGCTACGATCGAAACTGTGCGAATTCAACCGAAGCTGCGTATCCGGTTGCACCGGTTCGTTGACGGACTTCTTTCAGCGCATCCGCGCTCAAAAACTGTTAATTACGACCACGCCCTTTGTGTGGAATCCACCCATGCTGCAGAGCACCTCAACGGATTCCTCCAGCGAAGCTGTTCCGCTTACAAGCTTGCGCGGTTCGAGCCTGCCTTCCATTATCATTCCCATCATTTCAGGATAACGATGCGCCTGCATTCCGTGGCTGCCTCTGATCTCGATCTCGTTCGCGACCAAAACATTCATAGGGAACGAGACCTCTCGATGGTCGGCCTCAAGAAGACCGACCTGGATATGCCTTCCGCGTTTACGCAGACAGAGGAGGGATTGCAGAACGGCTGTCGGATGCCCGATAGCGTCGATCGAGATATCGGCGCCGCCCGAAGTTGCGGCACGGATCGCGTCCGCAGTTCCTGCCGGATCCGAAGCCTCCAAGAGGACGTCCGCCCCCAGATCCGCTGCCAGTTCTAATTTCTCGCGGGACAGATCAACAGCAGCGACCCGCGCCCCAAAGGCTTTCGCGATCATTATCGCGGACAGCCCGACGCCTCCACAGCCGTGTACAGCGACCCACTCGTTCTCACGAACACGCCCCTGGTCAACTACCGCCCGGAACGAGGTCATGAAGCGGCATCCGAGGCTTGCCGCGGTGACAAAATCGATCTCTTCCGGGAGCGCGACCAGGTTCTCGTCCGCGTAACCGATCTCCACGTACTCGGCGAATGCACCCCAGTTCGTAAATCCGGGCTGAAACTGGAAATCGCACACCTGCTGATTGCCCGAAACGCATTGCGGGCATTTTCCGCATCCGCCTACGAACGGAACCGTTACACGATCGCCAATGTTCCATTTTCGGACCCCGGGGCCGACCTCTTTCACGATGCCCGCGAGTTCGTGTCCGGGCACATGCGGCAAAGAAATGTCCGGATCGTTCCCCATCCAGCCGTGCCAGTCGCTGCGGCAGATGCCGCACGCCCGGACCTCTACTACCACCGAATTTTGAGAGGCATTCGGGCTTGCCACTTCGGCAATCTTGGGGGTCTCGCGAAAGGACTCATACAATACTGCTTTCATAGGGTCTCTTTTGAAATTAAGAATCTGGCGATCTCGAACACGTGCCGCTCATCAGTTCCGCAACAGCCTCCCGCGACATTGAGATTTGGCAACGCACGCCCGATCGCAGAATGATCGGCGGCAAGTTCGGACGGATTCCCTTCATCAAGTTCTTCAGCCTCGTCCAATTCGGCATGACTCATCTTTGAAGCATTTACACGGGTACCGCGAATCCGTCGCTGCCAGCCCTCACCTTGGTCAAGCACATCTGCAAAATGCGTGGGATGGGCACAATTGATCATGAAATACGCAGGCGGGACCGTGGCCTCGCCATCTACTCTTCTGATGGCGGCCTCGAGACTGCTGCCATTAGGAAGTCGTCCATCGGTTTCGACCGTGAACGAAATTACGGCCGGCAACCCCGCATCCGCCGCCGCGTTCGCAATACCGATCGCCTCGTTTTCGTAGTTCAATGTTAATGCAGTCACCAGATCCACACCGGCTTCCTTCAATACTCCGATCTGCAATGAATGGTACTCGGCAGCCTCTTCGACGCGCATTAGGCTGCCGGCGACATAACCGTCACCTCGCGGACCGAGGCAGCCGCTGATGATCAGTTCTCGGTCGCCTTCCTCGAACTCCGGCCTCAGCCCTTCAATTAGGCTAACTGCGGAGCGATTCATTTCCTTGAGATCAGCGGGAGAACAACCGAGCTTTCCCGCCCAATCCGGATTCGCGCGCCAGGTAGCCGTTTCGAGTATCAGCGATACGTTGAGAGTCTTCGCCACTGCCAAATAACAACGATAATAGTCCCTTAAAGCCTCTCTTCCGTCTCGGTCTTTCAACAACACGAACGAAGCGAATTCGGGAAGTTCGATCCCCTTGTGAAAGATCAGGGTCGTTTCCTGTCCGCCGTCGGTCAAGAAGAAGCGGTCGTCATTGTGCGGCAGTGTCCTTGTCCTAAGTGTCATGCCATCTCTCCTTCTATTCGGAAGAAATCTTCTTAGTTGGTTCTTCTTGTCCCCAAAACTCCTCAAGTTCTACGCCAAGTCCATCAGCGATCCGGTTTACATAGGCGTAGTACGCAGTGATCTGGCATATGTCCAGGATCGCCGAGTCTGAAAATCCGTGTTCTCTCAGGATACGAACATCACGATCTGCCATGTTCCAGGGCTCGACCGTCAGCTTTTCCGCATACTCAAGCATTGCCCGGTCGGCGTCCGACAACTCCGCTTTCCTGAAATCCTGTTTCAGGACGTTGACCAGTTCTTCATCTTTCGTCAGTTTCAGGAGCCCCGCCCCGTGATGGCGAACTCAGTAGACGCAATGATTGAGCGCGGATACCGTGACCGCGATCATTTCACGTTGAGCGAGAGAGAGCCCACCCGGCCCGCGCATCAGCGACCTGTAGAGTTCGAAATGCCCGGTCAGCGATCGGGGATTCAGGCTATGGATCTTGAGTATGTTGTCCACCCCACCCTTAGGTTCACGCAATTTGTCGTAGAGAGACCGGAGTTCCCCGTCCGCCTCATCTTCGCTGATCATCCTGATCCAAGCCATCGCCATCCTCCACCAACAATATATTTGTAGGAACTTTAACCGATTCAATTTCCGGTTTTCAATCCTTTTGGATTCCCGGGCGCAAAACCTTGACACATACGCCAAAATCCGGATAATTCGGTTCTGCAAGACTTTCTCACAACCAAAGTCTTTGTCCTTCTGCCTCACACAAGCAGAAACACAATTGATCAGTTATCCGCGGCGCTTCTGCGTCCGCGGTGAACCGTCCCCGCAAACCGGCGGCCCGATCCGTGCGGGCGGGGATACAACTCTCACATATTGGAGGACAAAATGTTCAAAACTCTCACAACCACCATTCTCTTCGTTCTTTTTCTCTTCAACGCCGCCGGCGCTCAAACGAGTCCGGGTTCCGACTCAGAACGCAAGTCGTTTCGGCCGACGAAGACCCAGATAACATCCGCGCAGGAAATGCTAAAAAGCGGCGGATCGTATTCCGGACCTTCGGACGGAAAATACAACGAAGAATTTCGCGACTCGCTAAAGGGATTTCAGATGGCGAACGGGCTTGAAGGATCCGGAAAACTCGACGAAGCCACGCTCGGCAAACTGGGAATAGATCTGACCGACAGCCAGAAGGGTGTCAAACCCGCAGGAGCTTCCGGCGGGAAACGGACCGTCTTTCGCGTAAACAAGGACCAGATCTCCAAGGCGCAAGAAACGTTGAAGCAAAAAGGCCTTTACAGCGGAGCCGAGGACGGAAAATACAGCAAGGGGTTCAGGGATTCGATAAAGGAATTCCAGTCCGCGAACGGCCTTCGGCGAAGCGGCTCTTTGAATAGGGCGACGCTGGAGAAGCTCGGGATCGGGCTGACTGAATCCCAGTCGGCAATTCCCGTCAATCCAAATGATCTTGCTACGGCAGGATCAAAAGGATCCGGAAAAGGCAGGCGTGTTTTTCGGGCAAATCCCGATCAGATCAGCAGCGTGCAGGAAATGCTCGCCGCAAAGGGCGTCTATTCCGGCGCGCCAACCGGCAAACTTGATCCGGCAACTCGCTCGGCGATCAAAGAGTGGCAGGAGGGGAACAGCGTCAAGCCCACAGGCACGCTAAACAAAGAAACCCTTGTCGCAATGGGCATCCCACTGACGGACACTCAGAAGGAAATGTAGCGAGACCACGGCGCATCCGGATCGGTTCCGGGTGCGCCATTTTTTCGATCAACGCTTTTGGAGGCCAGACCGGTTCCTTTCCAGGATCATCGCAAGCGCCATTCGTTTTTCGTTGAGTGCCGAAACGAGGGCGTCGTTATCTTTGGTGCCTTCGTCGATCTTTGCCTTCAGATCGCCTATCTCTCGAAGCAGACGGACCTCACCGGGTACGATCCTGTTCGATTTAAGAAGCGAATAACCAACACGAAATTCGGCTGGCGTGTTGAAATAGCCGGTCAGATCTATCTTCCGTCGCGCTCCATCCAATCCGTTGAATTCCCCGCGCTCGATGGCTTCCCGTATTTTCTCTTCTGCCAGCTTCTCGAAGTCCATGTCGGTTGACTCTACGCGTTTCCCGTCTAATATAGCTGATGAAAACGTCCACCAGTATCTTCTAAGGCACGCTTTCGCGGGATAGATGGGTGAAACAAACATATATGTGTACCTGACGCCCCTGGCGCTTATCTTCATAGCGGCGGAGATGTTCTTCAACTGGTACTACAAGAAAGGACTGATCAGCTTTCAGGAAGCGGTTGCAAATTTCGGCACGGCGCTCGGAAACCAGACCGTGAATGTGCTCGTCGCGGCGGGTGTTTACGTGATCTACGGATATCTGTGGGAGCATTACAGGGTCTTCACGATCGAGATGAACGTGTGGACTTTCATCTTGCTTCTATTGAGCGTCGATTTCGTCTTCTACTGGGTTCATCGATGGGGCCACGCCATTAACATAATGTGGGCGGCGCATTCGCCTCATCATTCCGCCGAGGAAATGAACTACTTTGTCGCCCTCCGTGCCAGCGTGACGCAGCGGCTCACTTCGTTTTTATTCTTCTGGGTCCTCACGATCGTCGGGTTTCAGCCGATACACATATATATGATGGCGGGCATTCACCTGTTCATCGCGTTCCTTCACCACACGGAATTCGTTCCAAAGCTTTGGAAGCCGATCGAGTTCCTTTTCACAACTCCGTCCCACCACAGGGTGCATCACGGCGTAAATTTCAAATACCTGGACAAGAATTTTGGTGAGTTCCTTATTATTTGGGATCGCATTTTCGGCTCATTTGAGGTGGAGGACGAGAAGGTCGTTTACGGAATCTACGACCATCCGAAGTCCTGGAATCCCATTTCGATAAATTTCCATTTCTATGTCGTACTGTGGAAGCTCGCATACGCGGCACCGAATTGGTGGGACAAGGTCCGGATCTGGTTTATGCCGACGGGCTGGCGGCCCAAGGGCCTTGAGCTACCGCCTAAAAACGAGATAACCGTTTCTAACCAGATCCGGTTCCGTCCTCTCATGTTTGCGATGTCAAAACCGTATCTTGCCCTGCAGGTGTTGTCCGGGATAGTTCTGATGATCGGAGTGATCTCGAACTTGTTCGGCTGGACAATCGGAATGAAGTGGTTAGGGGCCGCCCTGCTTTGGTGGCAGATAATAAACTGGAGCGGGATACTTGAATCCAAGAGCTGGCTGAGGGCTTCGGAAGTGCTGCGCCTCGGGGTCACTTTCGGTGCAGTGGCGTTTTTGGGAGGGGAATCGATGCCATCGGGAGCGTTGACGCTCTTCGCCGCCTTCTCATTTGCGTCCGCAGTTTGGACGATCGCGTTCTTCGGAAGCCCGGGCTCAAGGCTCAGCTTCGCGTCATTTCGTTAAAGGCCTATCTTTCCAGGTTCAGTTTTCTGATCCGCTCGGCGAGGTCCATTCTTCCCCAGAACTCTGAAATGAACATTTTGAAGTCGCCGATGGATATCCAGTACTTGTCCGGGACCGTCTCATCAGCATTCGACGGGTGGACGATCGAAAAGGTAAGAAGCCCGCTGATAAGTGTGACAGGCACCAAAATAGTGGTGTTTTTCTTTTCGAACTGATGACCGCGCGTAAATCCGAATCCTTCCGGTAGGCGGCCAATCCTAAGCGTTTGCGAAACTATATGGATGATCATCTCTTTCGCTGTGTATTTACGCCTGGGATTCAAAGAGATCTCGCGGATCATTATCGGGATGTCCAAAGGCGTGTTCGCCACTTCGGATACGCTCAGAGACTTTATGGTCTCCCAGTATTCGTCAATGAACATCCTGATCTCGGGGAGCCCGGGATCCGCAACTCCCTTTGCTTTTGAGAGCGTTGCCGCGAAAGCCTTGCACGCAGCGCTGAACGCTTCGGCCGATAGGCCGCGTTCGTTCAGATCAGCAGTCTGTTTTACAAGCTCTCCAACGGTTTCCATATGCACAATCCGGCGATACCAAAGTTCGCGCACGGGAATTATATCCCAGCGCGGGCTTAATTAGTCATTCTTGTTTCCGCGGCGGTTCTGTATAATCTTGCGAAACAATGCGCTTTATCTTCTCCCGTAGATTTCTGGTCTTGTTCGCGCTGGGCCTCGTACCGCTCTCAGTCTCGTGGCGATTTCCTTCGCTTCGGTACGCGGTACTGACCTACGATCTTGCGCTGCTGGCGGCCGCTGCGGCTGATTATTACCTCAGCCGGGGGCTGAAAGGCGTCAATGCGACCAGGAAATTCTCAAAACGTTTCGCGATCGGTGATGCTACTGATGTCCACCTTTTGATCGCGAACGTTTCACACAGGGATGTTGATCTTTGGATAAAGGACGAATACCCGCCCGAGATGAGGGTTGAGGATGGACGCGAAGCTTCATTCCGGGTCGAGGCCGGTTCGGAAGCTACTTTTACCTACTCCGTGACAGCCCCAAAGCGCGGGAAATACGAGTTCGGAACAACAGCTGTAAGGTTCCTTTCCCGGTTGGGACTTGTGTGGTGCCAGACCACCCTTTGCGGATCTGAAACGGTGAAGGTTTATCCGAACATGCGCCGCGCCCGCGAAATGGAACTCAAGGCGGTCGGTGCGAACTCGTTCCTTGCCGTCCGGCGCCGGTCGGTCCGAAGGGGCGAGGGTCGGGAATTTGAGTCGATGCGCGACTACGTACGTGGGGACGAACTTCGCCACATCTCCTGGACGACCACGGCCCGCAGAGGAAAACTCACTACCCGGCAGTACCAGATCGAGAGGGACCAGACCATCATCATCGCGCTTGATGCGGGGCGCTTGATGACGGGTCGAATAGGAGACGAGACCAAGTTCGACACAGCGATACACGCCAGCCTGGCGCTGATCTCCGCCGCCGCAAAAGGCGGAGACAACTGCGGGGTCGTCGTATTCGGAAGGAATATCAAAAGATATCTTCCTCCGAAGAAGTCGATCGGACACATAGATGCCGTTCTTGAGGCGCTCCACGACCTCGAGCCCGAAATGATCGAGCCCTCGTATTCAAGGGCCTTTGAATTCATTTCGGCTAATGCCAAAAAGCGCTCGTTCGTGGTGATCCTCACAGACCTGGTCGACAAGGAAAGCTCCGCCGAGCTGATCGATTCGCTGAAACTTCTCCGGCCGACCCACCTGCCGCTGGTGGTGACGATCGGTGACAGGGACCTGAATTCGACCGTCAGCGCCGTTCCGGAGACTCTCCGCGAAGTGTTCGTGCAATCCGCCGCGGAAGAGATAATTCACCAGCGCGATTCCGCCCTCCGGAAAGTGGAGACATATGGCGGCCTGGCGTTGGATGTAACAACCCAGAACCTCGCTCCGGGTCTGCTCGAAACATACCTTCGGGTGAAAGAGAGGGGAATGATCTGAAGCCTCCCGGAATAGCCGGGCTTACAAATTAGGAAGACACTACAAATGAAGAACATCATTGAATCCGCGCAACGATCTCTCTTACTGATCGCAATCTTTTCCCTCCTTGTCACGGTTCTGCCTGTATCCGCGCAGAACGGAAAGCCCAAGGGCGGAGACAAAGCGAAGGATGAAGAGAAAGGGCTTCCGCTGAAACCCGAGAGGAAGATCGAGTTCACTACGGACGAAGGAACATGGATGTCGCTCGATGTTTCGCCGGACGGCAAGACCGTGATGTTCGATCTTCTTGGCGACCTTTATACGATCCCGGTGACCGGCGGAAAGGCGGTACGAGTCACAGAAGGCCTGCCGTTCGACTCGCAGCCAAGGTACTCACCTGACGGAAGTATGATCGCGTTCATCAGCGACAGAAGCGGATCGTACAACCTTTGGATCTCGAAGGCGGACGGCTCCGAAGCCAA
>JAHEEZ010000092.1 GCA_024640445.1 Acidobacteriota bacterium
GCCGCATACCTGAAGACACGCACGCTCTGGCTTCCTATCGGCCTCCATTTCGCGTGGAATTTCGTTCTTGGAGCCGTGTTCGGAATTGAGGTTAGCGGGCTGAAGGAACTTGCGGCGGCGCCGATATTGAAAGAGTTGGACAAAGGACCGATCTGGCTGACGGGAGGAGATTACGGCCTTGAAGGCGGGCTTGCGTGCACGATCGCCCTGATCGCGGCGACCGCCGCGGTCTGGTTCGCGCCGTTCCTGAAAGCGGATGAAGAGATGATGAGACTTTCGTCGGTTCCGGAAAGGGCTGCGGATGGAGATTAGTAGTGAAGAGGATTTCACCGCAGAGGCGCGAAGGCGCAGAGGTTCTTTTTTGGAAAGACGCCGTCTTCTTTTCCGAGAAATTCTCTGCGCCTTCGTGTCTCTGCGGTAAAAACCCTTTCGTGTCAAAGAAATCCCGCTCAGGAAACGCTGATCTTGAAACTGATGTCCACTGCCCGCGCTGAGTGCGTCAGCATTCCGACTGAGATCAGGTCCACGCCGGCTTCCGCATAGGCCCGGACGTTCTCGAGATTCATTCCGCCCGAGGCCTCGAGCAGTACATTCGGGTTCATATCGCGCGCCATTTCTACGAGTTTCGCCGTTTCGTCCGGTGTCTGGTTGTCGAGCATCACAATATCCGCGCCTGCCTGTATGGCTTCCCTCAATTGCGCCCAGTTAGTGACCTCGACTTCGATCTTGTGAAGATGGCCGGCAATGTCCTTCGCTCCCTGGACCGCCTCTTTCACTCCGCCCGCAAGCGAGATGTGATTGTCCTTGATAAGCACACCGTCATCGAGGCCGAACCGATGGTTCTTGCATCCGCCGACACCGACCGCGTACTTCTCCATCATCCTCAGTCCGGGCGTGGTCTTTCTTGTATCGACGACGACGGCTCCCGTTCCTTCGACGGCTTTGGCGAACTTCCTGGCAAGCGTCGCGATGCCGGACATTCTCTGGAGCAAATTCAATGCGACCCGCTCGCCCGCAAGTAGAGTGTCGGCGAACCCGTCGAGCTTTCCAAAGATCGTGCCCGAGGTGATGTGATCGCCGTCCGCGTACGAACTTTCGATCCGGGGACTTTCGGGATCAAGATGCGCGAACACCGTATCCGCTATCCCTATCCCGCAAAGCACAAGGTCTTCCTTCGCGAGAAAACGTCCCGAACCGCGCACCCCTTCCGGGACCGTCGAACGCGTCGTGATGTCGCCGCGGCCAAGGTCTTCAGCGAGGAAATCGCCGATATCGGCGAGCACTTCCATATTTTCCAAAAGGTTCATATCGGTTAACCTGAATCATTTCAAATGACGCTCAGGCCAGCGCGTCAAGATTCTCCCTCAGCGCTGCCAGTTGCACCTCGATCTCTCCCGAGCGCTCGCGCACCGCGGCGACCTTGTCGGCGGGGGCGCGCTCAACGAAGTTCTTGTTCGAAAGCTGTGCGCCGAGTTTTTCACCCTCGGACTCCAGCTTCCCTATCTGCCCCTCAAGGCGCTCCCTTTCCTTTTCAAAATCAATGAGCCCTTCGAGCGGCACCGCGATCTCGGTCCCGTTGGTCAGCACTTCCTTTGCGGAAGCCTTCGGCACATCCAAAGAATCTCCGGTCACCAGCCCGCTGCTTCGTGCAAGCTTCAGTATCTGCGCGGAATTGGCTGTGAACACATCGACCGTCCCGCGATCACCCGCGATGTGAAGCGGGATCTTGACAGACGGACTGATCCTCATTTCGGCCCGTATGTTTCGAACCTTCGAAATGAGTTCGATCACCAAAGCCATTTCCGATTCGGCGCGCTCGTCGATCAGCGACTCGTCGCCTTCCGGAAACGCCGTAAGCATTATCGTTCCACCTTTTCCGGCGTACGCGGGATGATGCAGGTTTTCGCCCGCACCGGGAAGTTTCTGCCAGAGTTCCTCGGTCAGGTACGGCATAAACGGATGAAGCAGACGCAGCGCCTGCTCGAGCACGCTCAGGATCCGGGTCCTCGCCTCCGTGTCGCCACCCGTGATCCCGTCCTTCGAAAGTTCTATGTACCAGTCACAGAAGTCGTCCCAAAAGAAATGGTAAAGAAGCTGGACCGCCTCGTGAAAAGCGTACTTGTCGAGCGACTCACCCACCTTCTTCGCGGTCCTGTTCAACCTGGAAACGATCCACTTGTCAACCGCGGAACCCTCTTCTGCCAGGACTGCCGGATCGACCTTTGCGCCTTCCGAGTTCATCAGGCAGAATCTGGTCGCGTTCCAGATCTTGTTCGCGAAGTTCCTGAAAGACTCGACCCGTTCGTCGCGCCACGCGAAATCCATCCCGGTGGATGAGCCGGCGAGCGTCATCCGCGTCGCATCAACACCGTACTTGTCGAACACATCCAGCGGATCGACGCCGTTGCCTTTCGTCTTCGACATCCTCTGGCCGTCCGGCGCAAGCACCGTACCCGTGATGTACACGTCGTCAAAAGGCCGCTCGTCGATGAACTTGAGCGCGGACATTACCATCCTCGAGACCCATAAGAAGATGATGTCGCGGGCGGTCACGAGAACATCGGTCGGATGGTACTTTTCGAGGTCATCGGTGGACACTCCTACACCGGTCCATCCGAGCGTCGAAAAAGACCAGAGCCACGACGAAAACCAAGTGTCGAGCACGTCCTCTTCCTGTGTAAGTTCCTTTGTTCCAGCCTTTTCCACTGCTTCTTCGAAAGTGCTCGCGACGAAGATATTTCCCTCGGCGTCGTACCAGGCGGGAATCTGGTGGCCCCACCATAGCTGTCTGGAAATAGTCCAGTCGCGGAGGTTTTCAAGCCAGTCAGTGTAAACCTTTGTGTGCGGATTCTCCGGCGTGAATTTCGGAAGGTTCGTCTTCCTCTTCAGATCAAGCGCAAGGTCGCGCATGCCTTCCATGCGGACCCACCATTGTTCGGAGATCAGAGTTTCGATCACGGTCTTGCAACGCTCGCACACAGGCAGGATCATCTCGTAATCGTCGATCTTTTCCAGAAGCCCGAGTTCCTCGAATCGCTCCACGACGAGCTGACGTGCCTTGAAACGATCGAGTCCCGCGAAGTCGACGCCCGCCTCTTCGTTCATCGTCGCGTCCGGGTTCATCACGTTGATCTGAGGCAGCGAATGCCTCAGGCCGATCTCGTAATCGTTCGGGTCGTGGGCCGGAGTGATCTTCACCGCGCCGGTGCCGAACTCAACATCGACATAGTCGTCGGCGATGATTGGTATTTCCCTTCCGGTGAGAGGCAGGGCAACGGTCTTTCCGATCATATCGGCGAATCTTGCATCTTCCGGATTTACCGCGACCGCCGTGTCGCCTAGCATCGTCTCCGGCCGGGTTGTCGCAACGGTCAATGTCTTTCCGGTCCCTTTGACCGGGTACTTCAGGTAATACAGCTTTCCGTCCTTTTTCGCTTTGTCCTCGACCTCGAGGTCCGAAAGAACCGTCTTGTCATTCGGGCACCAGTTAACGATACGGGCTCCGCGATAGATCGACCCTTCTTCGTAAAGCGCTACAAAAACGGATGTTACGGCCTTTGAAAGCGATTCGTCCATAGTGAACCGCTCGCGCGACCAGTCCACCGAAACGCCCTCGCGGCGCATCTGCTGGAGGATCGTGCCTCCATATTTGGTCTTCCAGGCCCAGACCTTTTCTGTAAAAGCTTCGCGGCCGATCTCCTGCGGAGTCTTCTTTTCTTCTCTCCAGAGTTGGTCTGTGACCATCTTCTGCGTCGAAATTCCGGCGTGATCGATGCCGGGCAGGAAGAGCGTTTTGAAGCCCATCATCCGCTTGCGACGGGTCAGCACATCCATCAGCGTGTGCTGAAGCGCGTGTCCCATATGAAGGCTGCCGGTCACGTTAGGCGGCGGGATCACGATGGAGAATTTTGGCGCCGCGGCATCGCCGTTCACCTCGGGCGAGAAGAATCCGCTCTCCTCCCAGACCTTGTAATGCGTCTTCTCCGCTTCCGCGGGATCGTACTGTTTCGAAAGTTCCATATAACGTTCAGCCGGCGCTTCGGGATCCGCAAAGCCATCCGGAGTGCGGCAATTGTTCGCGCAAAAACCTGATTCTAAAACAAAAGCGGCCAGTTTTCATCTTCAACGCGAAAACCAACCGCTTCGGACTAAATCTGTTGTCGCCGTTCAGTCGTTAAATCTTTCTTCCACCATCTTTCTGATGATGATCTCGGCCATATCCGGCACTACCTCCCAGGCGATCTCGCGGACGGCCTTTTCCGAAAGTTTTTCAACCACACGGCGGGCTATCTCATCGACAAGCTCAGCAGGGATCTCTGACTGCGAAGGTTCCTCAGACACGAGTGTCTCGGGAACCGGCTGACGGATGGTGGCAGCGAACTGGTCTTCCGGTTCCGCTGAAAAAACGGGCGGTTCATCGTACGTGTCTGAATCGCTCCTGTCGATCGGGAGTTCGAGAAGTTCAGATTCGTCAAGCTCCACTGTTACAGGCGCAAATGCGGACTCATCAGCCCCTGTCGGCATATCCGGTTCATAGGATTCCGGAAGGAAATCCTCAACTGCGGACTCTTCTGCAATCGTCTGCTCCGAAAACTCGGTGGATTGATAATACGTTTGCTCGCGATAGAAGACTTCCGAGGGAGCCTGTTCTTCCGATCCATCAGCTTCCAACAGTTCTTCGGATTCGAATTGTTCCGGAGCCTGTTCAGGAATGAATTCGTCGGCTGAGAACGCGTGAGTGTGCGCATCTGCGGGCGAATCGTCGCCGCCGTCTATGAAATCAGTGTACGTTCCGCCGGCGTCCTCTGAAGCAACTACCTCCGGTTCGTCGTATCCATCCGAATCAAAACTGTATTCGCCCGGTGTTTCCTCTTCGGCTGATTCTTCCTGCTCATCATTCCCGACGTACTCGAACCGGGGTTCCTCACCCGGAACCTGATCGGCAAATTTCTCGCGCTCGTCGTATCCAGCAGATTCAAAGCTGAACTCATCCGTTTCGGTCTCACCAGACTCTTTCCGCGGCTCATCGTGATCGCCGAACCCAAAATCGTGCGCCGCAGCCCGTTCCAGTTCAACTTCTTCCTGGTCAAACTCATCGGTATCAGCACCCATGTGCTCCGCTTCGATCGTTTCGTCTTCGAATCCCCCCGCAAATTCTAGACCGTGTGGATCAACCACCAGATCCGCACCTGAGGGGTACTCAACTGTGTCATCAAATCTCGGAGTGTCTTCAGGCGCTCCGCTTCTCATCAATTCGTGCACCGTATCGACAAGGGCGGCTATGCTTTCAAAAGGTTTTGTCAGATGGGAGTCGGCACCGACTCTTGCGGCCTCTTCCGAATCAAACGGCTCGAACGAACCCACAAGGAGAATCACGGGTATCTTGCCTAAAGGCTCGGTAGACTTCACCTTCTCGCAGATCTCGTAGCCGTTAATTCCCGGCACGTTCACATCGGCCATCACCAGATCCGGCTGCTTCTCGCGCAGGATGTCCATCGCGGAATTTCCGTCACTGACTGCGATCACGTCGATCCCCTCGCCGGCGAATGTAAGGTTCACCACTTTTTGGATCGTCACCGAATCGTCTACCAAAAGCAAAGTGGAATTTGCCACGTATGTAGGACTCCTAATGAGAAAAAGGTATGAAAAACCGCGTTGTTCAACTCAAAAAACTAACATCGCCCGGATGTTTCGTCAAGAATCTTACAGCCGCGAAAAAATCCAGGCAGACAGTTCAAGTAAACATCTTCAGCATCGTCCTGAGCTGAGACGTTGTAAACGGTTTTGGAAGGAAAGCCACGGCGCCCGCCGAAAAGCTATCCGAGGAAAATTTGGGATTATTCTCGCCCGTCATCATTATTACAGGGATGTTCATCAACCTCTTTTCCGACTGCATGTATCTGACGAGCTCAGTCCCTTGAATATAAGGCATCACGACGTCAAAGATCGCAGCTGAAAACTTCGAATCTGACTGAAGACACTGATAGGCTTCCTTGCCGTCACGGGCAGGAACGGCGGAAAAACCCTCCTTTTCGACAATTGCCTTGACCAGCCGAAGGATCGCCGGATCGTCATCGGCGACAAGAATTAGCCTGGCAGAATCTTCTTTTTCCTGTTCCATGAGAGAATCCACAATCTGAGTTCGAAAACAGTTTATCAGACTTCCGCCGATGTTGACGAATCACGGGAACCGGCGGCGAGATCAGCGGCAAGCAACACAGCGGCGACAAGGCTGGAGTGGTCCGCGACACCCTTTCCGGCTATCTCAAAGGCCGTCCCGTGATCGACCGATGTCCTGACAAGGGGCAGTCCTAGCGTAACATTCACACCCTTTCCGAACGACAGGCATTTGACCGCGATCGTCGCCTGATCGTGATAACAGGCGATCACCCCATCGAATTCCCCCTTGTACGCCCTCAGGAATATCGTATCAGGCGAAAAGGGACCGGAGACGTCGATATCATGGACCAGTCTGCAGGCTTCTATCGCCGGCGCGATCTCGTCCGCCTCTTCACTGCCGAACATCCCGTGTTCGGATGCGTGAGGATTGAGTCCGGCGACGGCAAGCTTGACGGGCCTTCCCAGCAGCTTTGAAAGTTCCCTGTCGGCGAATCGGATCAGTTCTATGAGCGCATCCCGCTTGACGAGTCCGATGGCTTCGATCAGCGAAAGATGCGTCGAAAGGAGTACAACCCGGAGCTGCCCGGCGAAAAAGCTCATCCGAAACTCGCGCGTTTCCGTAAGATCGGCGAGGAATTCTGTATGGCCGGGAAAATCGAAACCGCCCTCGTTCAGGGATTTCTTGTTTATGGGCGCCGTCGCCACCGCGTCGATCAGCCCGTTGCGCCACAGATCGACAGCCTCGATTATGCAGCCGGCCGCCGCTCTTCCCGCCTCCGCGGATTCCACACCGGTCACAATGCCTTCTTCGGGAATGTTCCGTAGGTCACGAACCGGAATTCCGGGGAGGTCCACGGGATCTCCTTTCGGGTTGAACTGGCGCAGTTCAATGGAAATGCCTAGTGATTCAGCCTGATCCCTGAGGAATGAAAGGTCCCCGATCAGCACCGGCTTGCAGACCTCATGGATCGAAGGGTCGGCGGTAGCCTTCAGTGCGATCTCCGGACCGATCCCTGCGGGATCCCCCATCGTGATGCCCACTACCGGCAGACCGGCGGGACCTGAAATGTCTTTCTCAGTCATCTGACCGCAATACTCCCAAAGCGAATATAACAGCTTTTCTCGGGTGAGTTCAGCGATTGGCCTGTGGAATCCCGGCCGGCAATTGGCCAGGGAACCTCGGGCGGCGGACTGTTTATAAACGAGAAGTGACCCGCCTGGTCCAAGAGCTGAATGATGTCCACGGGAAAACGGCACCCAAGGTCAGGTTCCCGCGCAAAGGCAAGCGGAACCCAAACTCTTAAAACAATCATCCTGTCTTGTTTCAGGGGAGGGAGTGCCTGTGTCGTACCGAAGACCAACTAAGGCTGTCTAAAAAGTCGATCGAAACCGTTTTCTGACGATCTGGATCGTCAGGCCCGGCTTACGGAATACATCAGTTAGTTGCCCCCGGCTTTAGACGGGGGTGAACGGCGTGCGCAAATGAAAATAGGGCTTCAGCCCCGATATTGCCGGCTAAAGCCGGCAATAGATTCAGGAAATGACTCCCTGTCCCCCCGCTAAAGCGGGGGGCAACTGATCTCTTCAAGAGTAAAGCTGAGCGGTCGGAGGAGGCCAGGAAAAAGTCTTGAATTGCTTTTCAGACAGCCTACTCAAACTGCGTCAATCCGCTTGTCTTCTTATAAAGGTCGGAACGTCGAGGTCCTCCTTACGGGGCTCCTCGGTCGGCTTCAACCCGGCGGGCGGCGTGAAAGTCTGTCCCACGGCGCGCACTTCTTTCTTCAAAGGCGACGGAAGCTCGACGCTCTTCACCGTGTGCTCAAACCCTGTGGCGATCACTGTGATCTTCACTTCGTCTTCCTCGGACTCCTTGTAAACTGTTCCAAAGATTATGTTTGCGTTCTCGTGGGCCTCGTCGTGCACAAGCGCGATCGCGTCCTCGATCTCGTTGAGCGGCATATTTTCGGAACCCGTGATATTGATCAGCGCTCCCCTGGCTCCCTTGATCGAGTTTTCTTCAAGGAGTTTCGAATCGATCGCCGACTTCATAGCCGCAATCGCCGCTCCCTCGCCACGGCCGTGTCCGACACCCATCAGCGCCACGCCCATACCCTTCATCACCGACTTCACATCGGCGAAATCAAGGTTGATGATCCCCGGCACAGTAATGAGGTCACTGATCCCCTGGACTGCCTGAAGCAGGACATCGTCCGCACGCTGGAATGCCTGCTTGATCGTTATCCGTTCTTCGACCTCTTTCAACCGCGAATTCGGAATGGTAATGATCGTGTCCACGCATCCGCGGAGCTCCGCGAGACCTTCTTCGGCCTGCGCCATGCGCTTCTTGCCTTCCACGCCGAACGGCTTCGTGACGACCGCTACCGTAAGCGCCCCCATCTCGATCGCCAACGCAGCTATGACGGGCGCGGCGCCCGTTCCGGTTCCGCCGCCGAGTCCCGTTGTCACGAAGACCATATCGGAATCTTCGAGCAGGTCCATTATCTTTTCCGTATCCTCGATCGCCGCTTCGCGGCCAATAGTCGGATCCGCGCCCGCCCCAAGCCCGCGCGTGAGCCGGCTTCCGAGTT
Organism: Acidobacteriota bacterium; assembly: GCA_024640445.1. GTDB lineage: Bacteria > Acidobacteriota > Blastocatellia > Pyrinomonadales > Pyrinomonadaceae > Aridibacter. Next base: position 8,709 of record JAHEEZ010000092.1, read on the forward strand.
GGATCTTCATCGGCGCCTTCGAATCGTTGAGCGCCTGGAGATCCGTATTCGCGACGATGAACTCGACGTTCTGGATTCCCGCGTCGATCATCCGGTTGACAGCATTGCCTCCGCCTCCGCCGACTCCGATCACCTTTATCTTGGCGCCTGTGACCGGGGGATCGTCGAGAAATATTTCAAATTTACGGTTGGCATTATGAAGACCATCATTATTCATCTTAGTCGCTTCCCTTATCGAATTGAGTGTAAAACTTGTGGCGCCTGTGAGAATTGAAGCTATTGGGCCAAATCAACAATATATAGTGTCTATGGGCCCATAGCATACAACGATTAGCGGTCAAAAAGCTAGTGCAATATTAACTTTATTTGAATTTTCCGCGAATATTCTCGAACCATTCGGCCACCTTCCTTCCGGTTGACCTTCCCGTGTCCGCGGGACTGCCCATCCGGGACTGCATTGAAGTGAGCGCGAGTCCAACGGCGACCGACCATTCGGGGTTTTCAAGCCCGTCGACAAGCCCGCCCAGGATGTCGGTCCGGGGGTATCCGACACGCGTCGGGGCATCGAAGACCTGCTCCGCCACCTCGACCATTCCCCTGATCGCCGCGCTTCCGCCGGTCAGGATCACTCCGCTGGATATTTGCTGCCCGGAGTTCGCGACCTCCTGGGCGATGTACTGGAGCAGTTCGACCGCGCGAGGCTGAAGTATGTCGCACAGGATCTCCATTGAAAGTTCCCTGGTCTCGCTCCTTCCGACCGGGGTTATCTCGATCACCTCTTTCCTTTCTTCTTCCGAGAGCAGAAATCCGGCTACGCATCCGGTCGCCCGCTTTATCTGCTCCGCGTCCGAGATCGAGACTCGCAAACCTGTAGCGATATCCTTGGTGAACTGCATCCCTCCAAAAGGAAAAACCGCTGTGTGCTGAACCGCTCCGCGGCCGAAGATCATCATGCTGGTGATCTCCGATCCCATATTCACCAAAGCGCATCCATATTCGGTGTCGTCGTCGGTGAGCGTGCCGGTCGACGCCGCAAGCGGCTCCAGGATCATCTGTTCGATCTCCAGTCCCGCCTTGTGTACCGCCTTGATGATGTTCTGGCTCGCGGCGCTCGGACTGGAAACAACGTGAACAAGCGCTTCCAATCTTGACCCGCGCATTCCGATCGGCTCGGTGATCCCGTCCTGGCCGTCGATGATGAACTCCTGCGGCAGCCGGTCGACTATCTCCCATCCGGCGGGCAGCTGCATGGCGCTCGCAGATTCGATCGCGCGCTCCACATCGTCCTCAGAGATCTCCCTTCCGGCTCCGGCAACGGCAACGACCCCGCTCTTGCTCTCGCCCTGAAGATGTTCTCCCGAAAGATTCACGGTCGCCATTTCGACTTCAAGGCCGCTGACCCTTTCCGCTTCCTCGACCGCCTTCGAGATCGACTCGACGACTGCTTTCGTCGTCGTAACAATGCCGCTTCTCAGGCCTTTCGACTCTGCGTGGCCCATTCCGACGATGTTCATCTTTCCGCCCTCGGCGGGCTCTCCGATGACGCACCGTACGCGGCTGGTTCCGATGTCAAGTCCGACTGCTTGTCTTGGCCTGTTCAACATAAATTTGCGTTCCCCGGATCAAGAATTTCTGTAACCGATTATCGGGTTCTCATCGTTCGGGTCGATCACGTACTTGATCCTTTCACCCTTTCCGGCGATCGTTTCAAGCCCTTTTTGCAAGCCCTTCGCGAAATCTTCTTTGCCAAGAGAGATGGTGACGATCTCGCCCGAATCGAGGACCTTCGCCTGCGGATCATTGATATCGGATATGTCGACCGCCTTGACCCTTGCAATGAGGTCGAACCTCCGCCATTCGGAAACGAGCTTGAGATACATCTCAACCCGACGTTTGTTCATATCGCGGGCGGACTGGGTCGCGTCCTCGTCCCATCCCAGAAGTACGAATGGAGGAAGCGGTCCGCGGACCTCGGGACCGACGCGGGTCAGGATCCTGGCCTCCTCGTCGACCAGAAAATCCTGTTCACCGATCCTCACCGAGGCGCTGGGCTTTCTTTCTATCACTGTCACGTGAACCGTATCGGGCAGGACGCGCGAGACGCTCGCATACTTAACGAACTTTAGCTTCTCAATCTCCTGTTTGATCGATTCAAGATCAGCGTTCCATACGCCCGCTTTGTGAGTTCCCGCGCGGACGATCTGTTCGATCTTCTTATCTGATACCCTCTGTGTCCCTTCGGTCTCGACGTGCCTGACCTTGAAGAAGTCGGAAGACGCGGCGTTGCTGAAACCCGCCGAGAACAGGAGTCCAAGGCAGAAGAGAATGCACGCCATCAGAAACAGGGGCACAAAGAAATTGACCATCTTTCCTCCGCCCTTCTTGCGCCTCGGTCGCGCTGCGGTTTTCGTTGCTGTTCCTCTTCTTGTTGCCGTGGTTCTTTTCTTAGTCATTCCCGCTCCTCAGTAATTCGAGTATTTCGTCCGAAAGCCTGGTGATGCTTCCGGCTCCGAGTGTGATAAGAAGATCGTTCTCCTGCAGTGCCGCCGCGACCGTTTCGGCAGCCGAGTCGATCGAGCCGATGTAGCGAACTCCCCTGTGTCCGAACCCCTCGATCTTGTCCGCCAGCACTTCGGCGGTGATTCCTTCGATCGGCTTTTCGCTCGCCGGATAGATGTCGAGTAAGAACACCTTGTCCGCGTTGTTGAACGAGGTCGCGAACTCTTCCATCAGGTCCTTTGTCCGTGTATATCTGTGCGGCTGGAAGGCCACCACAATGCGGCGCCCGCCGGCGCTTGTCTTGGCGGCTTCCAGTGTCGCTGAGACCTCGGTCGGGTGATGACCGTAATCGTCGAACACGGTGACACCGCGTGCCGTTCCTTTGAACTGGAACCGTCGATCGGCATTTTTGAAATCCGCAAACGCCTCGACGATCTTTCCGAACTCGACATCCAGTTCCAACGCTACTGCGGTCGCAGCCAAAGCATTGTAAACATTGTGTTTGCCGGGCACAGGCAGCTCAAGCCGCCCGAGTTCCGTGTTCCGGTTCATCACCGTGAAACTGGATCCGAAGTCATCGCCAAAGCTGATATCGCGGGCGGAAACGTCCGCCTGGGTACTGAAGCCGTAGGTCACGATCCGGCGGGTCACCTTGGGGATGATCGATTGAACGTGCGGATCATCCATGCAAAGTATTGCCGCACCGTAGAAGGGAACCTTATTGACGAATTCCGTGAAGCACTGGAACACGTCCTCCATTCCCGAATACGATTCCATATGTTCGCGGTCGATGTTCGTGACGACGGCTATTGTCGGATAGAGCATCAGGAACGACCGGTCGCTTTCATCTGCCTCGGTCACAAACCATTCGCTGTGCCCGAGCTTCGCGTTCGAACCGAGCGTATCGACCACCCCGCCAACGATCGTCGTCGGATCAATGCCCGCGTGTCCAAGGACCGTCGCCACCATCGAAGTCGTCGAGGTCTTGCCGTGCGAGCCGGATATCGCCACCGAATACGGCTTTAGAGTCATCAGCTCCGCAAGCATCTCGGCCCGGGGTATGACCGGTATCTTCTTTTCCCGGGCGGCCTGAACCTCCGGGTTGTCCGGACTGACAGCGGACGAATACACGACGACCTCGGCGTCGCCGACATTCTCCGCGGCGTGGCCCTCGTAGACCTTCACGTTCAAAAGGCCCTCGAGCCTCTGCGTATTCTTCGAACGATTCAGGTCCGAACCCGTGACGTTGAAGCCCAGATTTGAAAGCACCTCGGCGATCCCGCTCATCCCGATGCCGCCGATGCCTATGAAATGTATGTTCTTAACGTGTCTAAACATTAGTTACACTGACCAGTGACCATTGATCGCCGCAATTGGCCATGCTTTATTTGTTGGTGGTCATTCACTGCTTCGAATACATACACCAGCTACCTATTATTAATTCTCAACCAAAAATTGCTTTTCATTGATCGATGAGCACTGGCCATTGATCATTGTCCTTTGCCCG
>JAHEEZ010000329.1 GCA_024640445.1 Acidobacteriota bacterium
AATCGCCTCATCTTCCTTGCCCATCCTGTTAAGGGTCGCGCCGAAGTAGTAATGGGACTCCGAATTGTCGTCGTCAATGGAGAGCGAATTGCGAAAAGCTCCGACCGCCTCTTCATTCCTGTTTTCCTTGTACCGAATCAGGCCCATAAAGAACTGGGATTCGGCGTTGTTCGGGTCTTTCGCGAGCGAGTCGCCGATCAGCGTGTCGGCCTTGGCGATCTCACCCTCCTGGAAATAGATGATACCGAGCGGGCCCTTGACCTCGCTCAGGTCCGGATCGATCTCCAAAGCTTTTTCGTAATTCGTCTTGGCCAGATCATCCTTGTCCTGTGCGTCATAGAACTGACCGAGTCCGACGTATGCCGAAGGGTTTTTAGGATCCAGAGCGATGGCCTGAGAGTAATAACTTTCAGCTTTCTCTGTTTCCGTATTCGAGAGCGCGCCGTTCAGCTTTGCCGCCGCCGCGTCCTCAGCGGCCGCCGCTTTTGCAGCCAGAGCGGCATAATCATCCGCCTTCACCAGCGCCTGGTCACCAACCGTCGTATAAACCTCGCTGAGTGCGAGCTTGGCATCTGCGTTCTCAGGATCGAGTTCGACCGATCCTTCCAGATAAACTACGGCTTTGTCGACCTCGTCACGCTGCACGTAGTATTCGCCTGCTCCCGCGAGAACCTTCGAAGCTTCCTCCTTGGGCATCCGCTTGATCTGAACCTCGAGTCGCTTGTACTGCTCCGGCGTCACTTCGTCGATGTCGCGTCTCACGCGATTCTGCTTAGCAACCGCCTGGGACTGCTTCACCACCTGCTGCCGCGTCGTACTTCTCTGTTTAGCTGTCCGCTTTGCCTGTGAACTTCTTCGGGTGCTGAAGTTGCCTTTCTTCTTCAGACCAACGATAACGTACTTACTGCTGCCCCCAGCGATGTTTCCGGGCACGATCACCTGACCACTTACCGGCAGGGTCGCAAGAATGAAACTCCAAATCAGGAATATGCTTAGCAGGCTTTTCTGGATATGGCTCTTAATACGCATTGTCACCTCGTGAAAAATAGCTATTCATTGCAAATTCTTATTCTATAAGGGTTGCGGGCGAACTCCTGTGATGCCCACAGGCCCGTTGACGTTCGCAACCGCTCCTTTTGCGCAGGCTCGCCACAAAGGCGGCCGGTACCGGACTCTCGTTCCGGTAGGTAAATGGCTATGTCTAAAGGGAACGAATCGCGAGACAACTTTAGTTGCGACCGCTGCGGGGGCCAGGTCCCGTCACTCAATTGCCCTGTATTGTATGTCCAAAGCCGGCAGGTGTAAACAAATCATTCTGTTTTGTTTAAGTCCCGCACCAACGACCTCTTGCCATTCGAACAGACGTAATTTACATTATGGTAATACCGAACATTGAGTGAGTTCAGATTCCGCTTCCGAGAACCCACTTTCACCGGAAGGTCGATAACGAAGGAGAATTTTGCCGAGAATGAAAGCTTTTAGTACTGAGAATTTGCGCAATCTGGCCGTCATCGGCCATGGAGATGCCGGGAAGACCCAGCTGGTCAGTTCACTGCTTTATGTCGCGGGTACGACGCCGCGCTGGGGAAAGGTCGACGAAGGCACGACGGTGACCGACCACGACGAAGACTGCATTGAGCGCAAGGTAACACTCAACAACAACTTCGCCCACCTTGAGTACAAGGACACAAAACTAAATTTCATCGATTCGCCCGGCTACGCGGCCTTCGTTTCCCACGCACGTCCGGCGTGCAGGGTAGCCGACTGCGCGCTCGTCGTCGTCGATGGTGTTAAGGGAATAGAGGTGCAGACCGAAAGGACCTGGAATTACGCGAATGAGTTTATGCTCCCCAGGTTCCTGGTCGTCACGAAACTCGAGAAGGAAAACGCTGACTACGGGCATGCGATAGATACCGCGACCGATTCCTTTGCGCGTTCGATCGTGCCTTTCACTTTGCCTATCGGCTCTGAAGAGAACTTCAGCGGCGTCGTCGATGTAGTGCATATGAAAGCCTACGAATTCGACGAGAACGGCAAGGCAAAGGAGATCGACATTCCGGAAAAAGGCCGCGATGTTGTGGACAAGACGCGTGAGAGGCTAGTCGAGATCGTCGCGGAGTCGGACGACGACCTGCTTGAGACGTATTTTGAAACAGGAACTCTCGAGGACGAAGTCATCTACAGTAATCTCGCCAAGGCTATCTCAAAGAGCAGGCTTTGCCCGGCGTTCGCTGTATCGGCGGAGACCCTTGTTGGACTTTCGATCCTGCTCGACCATGTAGTTGAGTTCGGACCGAATCCCGCGACCCATACGATCGAGGTCGGGTACGAGACGCTGGACGACGAAAGCACCAAGATCGAAAGGAAGTATTCCAACGAAGAACCGTTCTCGGCATTTGTTTTCAGGACCATCGCCGATCCCTTTGCAGGGCGGATCAACGTAATGAAGGTGATCTCCGGAATTGTGAAACCTGACGATCACGTCTTGAATGCGACCACGGGAAACCAGGAAAGGATCGTCGGGCTGAATCTTCTCCAGGGCAAGGAACTGCAAAGGATCGACCAGGCACAGACGGGCGACATCGTCGCTGTTGTGAAGCTGAAGGAGACCCAGACCGGCGACACGCTGTGCGACAAGGACCATCATATAGCCTATCCGAAGGTCCATTACCGTGATCCCGCAGTCGCGTTCGCTATCGAACCCAAGTCGCGCGCGGATGAGGACAAGATTGGAACATCCCTTCATAAGCTCCTGGAGGAGGATCCAAGCCTGAAGTTCAATCGGGACGCGCAGACAAACGAGTTCATACTCAGCGGGTCCGGTCAGCAGCACATCGAGGTCGTCGTGGACAGGCTGAAGCACCGTTACGGTGTCGAGGTTGAACTGCATCCTCCGAAGGTCCCCTACAAGGAGACGATCACTTCAAAGGTCGAAGTTCAGGGCCGCCACAAGAAACAGTCCGGCGGACGCGGACAATTTGGGGACTGCAAGTGCGTTTTTGAACCGCTGCCTTCGGGTTCGGGATTCGAGTTCGAGGACAAGATCTTCGGCGGCTCGATCCCGCAGAACTTCAGGCCGGCGGTAGAAAAAGGCATAATCGAAGCCGCCTCAAGCGGGGCGATCGCGGGATACCCACTTGTCGATTTCAAGGTGACTTTGATCGACGGCAGTTACCATTCGGTCGATTCCGATGAGCACTCGTTCAAGGCCGCCGGCCGAAAGGCATTCCGCAACGCTATGGAGAAGGCGAGGCCGACGCTGCTGGAGCCGATAATGGAGGTCGAGGTGTTCACTCCTCAGGAAGTTTCCGGCGACATCATGGGCGATCTAAACTCGCGCCGCGGCCGCGTCCAGGGAATGGACGTGCGCGGCAAACAGCAGGTCATCAAGGCGCAGGTGCCGCTGGCGGAGATGCTTGACTACCAGGGACGCCTGAATTCTATGACCCAGGCGCGCGGAAGTTACAATATGGAGTTTTCGCATTATGAAGCGATTCCGCACAACCTCCAGAACAAGGTCATCGACCAGGCTCGTGAAGAAGGAAGGATCAGGACGCACGAAGAAGATGATTA
>JAHEEZ010000330.1 GCA_024640445.1 Acidobacteriota bacterium
CCTGATGAAAGACCTGGTGTGCGCACGCTGCCGCCCACTGTCACCGGGAGAGAGGCGACACTTTAAGTATCAGGCATTGCCTCGATTAGCGCAGGACCAGTCTTTACCAACATCCGCGCTGACCAAAACTTCCGACGGTGATTTTGCATCTCGGATGTCATCGATATCGATCGGGAACTTCGTATTCGCCGTTAAAATTGCTAGGGATTTCTTTGCCTTTGTTTTTTCTCCTATCTTGCTATAGTAAACAACCTGGCACCGCAAGAGCCATATGTACCGAGGATCGGAACCATTAGTTCCGATCTCTTTTTCGGCATCTTTCATATACTTTCTGGCTTCCGCCGTACGATCCCCTGCCCCGGGATCGTAATCCTTGATATCCAGAAGAAACATTGCGTAACGCACTTTGCCCGCCGGTCCTTTCTTCGCATCTTCCTTCATCAGCGCGTCACAAGATTTCACCCATGCCGTTTCAGTCGGAACACACTTTAGATCTTCGGTGACCTTTCTGACGAGCCAGCCTCTTTTTCGAAGGATGCACCAACCGCAAAGAGAAAGTGTGTCAGGGTCGTAGTTCATCAGGCAGGCGTCGTGAGCGAGATGCTCGTCCCAATCCCCGGTTGCGCATTTGCTGTCAAAGACCCTTGGAGGTGAGTGACGGAGCATCAAGAGGTGTCCGAATTCGTGCGCTACGACAATTTCAGGAGACTTCAGCCAACGCGTTTCATTACTCGGCTCGGGTGGAACAACCGGCTGAGTTACGCCCGCTATGCCGAGAAACGGAACTGACCAGTCACTTTCTATGCCGCCAGTAGTGAAGATCTTGTCGTTGACTGTCCTTCCACGAAGGTGGTAGAAGACGGCGTGTCCTTCGGTCTTCCATTCCTTGTTGTCCTTTAATGTTTCGATAATAAAGCACTCGTTGAAGATCTTTCTCCAACTGATCTGATCGAGTTTTTCCGAGAGTCCTTCTTTGCGACTGGCATCATCAGCGTTCTTGGCGATCTTCAAATTCTTTTCGATGCTGTCCATCATCAGTGCCTTGGTATCGATCACATTTGTTTCGATCCATTCTTTTACGTGCCCTATTCGTTCCCGGCCTCTAGTGTCGTCCTTTCCCTTGATGATGATGTCGAGTTGCGCCCCCAGGTTATGGTCCTTAAGACCTCCGCAGAACCCTTTCAGTTGATTGATCCGGGCATCTGACAACTTTCGTGTAGCATTCAGTTTTCCTTCGGTATATTTCAAAGCCAATACGCCCTTGCCGGTGACTGATACCTCCACATCGCGTTGAGACATCTTCTTGTCAGGCGAAATGGTCACCGTGACACCGTGCCCCGACCAGCGAGTAACCGCCGGTTCCTCGACCATTTCTATCTTTCCGGACAGATCTTTGGGGAGCCAGGCAAATGCGACGGATTTGTCCGTTACCTGCTTTACATCCATCAATTCCTTGATGTTCTCGTTCACCGAATTGGTATTCGCCTCTCCACAGTCAAAATCTTCATTTGCCTGCAGCTTTTGACCCTCCGTCACCACGATCGGATACATCCCGTCCTTTGGTGAGTCGATCACAAGCGCTGACGCGTTTGATGTTTTGCCCCTGATCTCGCAATTGATAGCCTTGCCCACACCGCTGGCAAGAAACCAATTTCCGTTCTCGAATACCTTCCAGACGTCGCCAAGGTCGGTAACCACATCGAGGCCGTAATCCTCGCCGGTATCTTTTGCAAAGGCGGATGCCCTCAGAAGGGCGGCGATGATGCCGCTATTGTGATCTTTGTATTTCCGGACAAAATGTGCGAGGGAATCCTTGAACCTCTTCTGAAGGTCCGGCAACGGTTTCTTCTTGATCGACAGTTTATAGCCCAACTCTTCAAGGAGCTGTTTTTCGATATCCTGAACTACTTTGGCGTGATTGCTCTTGAATGAAGGACTGAAGAAATAAGTCGCGTTGAAGGTGCGGAGTATGTCGAAGTAATATGTGTTGGCCCAAGGCACAGACTTGTCCTTTGCGACTTCAACAAGGTCAAAATACAAGTCGTTTTCCATGTCCTTATCGAATTCCGAAAGTTCTTCCGTCACAAGGCATGCATTTAGGCGATAGCGGTCTCCGGCAATAATTGCAGGCTGGAACAGTACGGCAGTCGACGTCTCCGCATCGTCGCGGGCTTTAAGCTCTGTCTCGGGATCTGAGTAGCTTATAGCAGCCCACATCCGGTTCTTCAATTCGTTCCGAACCGTCACCGGAAAGCTGTCGGGAGAATCCACAAAAACGGGAGATGAGCCGTCCTCCGGGCCAGGCGACTTAATTCCCCTTTTGCCGCCGAACCTCGCGGGACAATTAAACCCATGGAACGGGAACTTCGTTTCATCGCGGGTCTCTTTGAACACGCGCTTGATAAATTCGTCCGTGATCTTAGAGGCAATACCCAGCCACTTATCCAAGTGCGCGTCCAGGTCTTCCTTTTCGTTGTCCTGCCATTCCCAGAGGAATTGCGCCCGTCCGAGTCCGGCCCGATCAAGCACCGCGTTCCCGCTTATATCTTTTAGCCGCGCGGTTGCTGTTAGCGGGATCAAGGGGCCTCCGAACCAAAGATCCTGAAAGTATATGTATTCCTCTTCACTCTTCGTCTGATCGAACTTTGGCACGTTGATCAAAGTCTCGATCTTCTTTTGAGTCGGATCTCCCTGACCCGGCGAAACCGGGTTTGCCGAGATTTCCTTCATTATCGCCTTCTGTTTTTCCAGCAGCGCATCAAGTTGGGATTCCTTATCCTTTGCCACCTCCTGCTTCTTGTCATCGAATCGCTGCTGCGCATCCTTCACCATTCCCTGCTTCTCTATTATGAGTTTGTCCCGATTTATCTTCGCCGTCTTCTCAAGGGATGCCAAAGTGTTTTGGTAATTTTCTTCAGCCTTTTGAAGCCTTTGCCGAACCCGGTCCTTGTCTTCCACATCTTTACTCTCAAGCTGACCGGCGAAGAAGATGCGCTCATCTTTTATCTTCTTATCCGCGACAGCACGCAGGATACTTATGTCATCCTTGTAGTCACCGCTGTCGCGCTTATCCTCAAGAGCCTTGACGTCATTCTGCCGGGTCTGAACGTCGGCAAACGAATTTTGAATGGATCCTTCAGCGTACTTATAGTCCGGCCTTTCTCTCGGGATCAGTTCGTCCTTTCCCCAATTCAGCTCGATCTCCTTCACCAGGACGTGAACGTGAGTCCAGGCGGCAATGGGATATCCGTACTTGTCGTCCGCGCTGTCTGAGGATGAACGACGAGATGAAACAGTGAAAAGCAGACGGTAGGGAGAGTGCGGAACGACCGGTACTCCATCGATGAAGGCCGGCTTGTAGATGCCGCCGGGAATCACCAGGTCTTTCGGCAGCTGGATCTCCTTCCAGTCGATATCAAAGTCCGCATTTCCGTCGTTCTTGCCCGCCGGAATGATCTCATCTATCTTGCGATCTTTGTCGCCGGCAGGAATAGGCCACAGGTTTCCCCATACCCGAGTCCAGATCGATTTTTTGTAGCCGCGACAGAAGATCTCGAGCTT